>CAYJBP010000108.1:3304-7602 GCA_964368605.1 uncultured Peptococcaceae bacterium
GCTATAGCTACGTGCATTAGCTGCGGCTTTGCATAAGCAAAGGCCAGCTAGGCCAACCCCTGCGATTTTTTATAAAAATCGATAAACAATCATAATCAGAAAGGACATTTAAATTATGAAGCAATTTGATTTTATTAATGCTCCTAATTTGCGCTCCGCTTTAGCTTTGCTTGATAAGCATCAGGAAAAGGCTTGCGTGGTTGCCGGCGGTACCAATGTTATGGTCGATATCCGTGCCGGTAAATTAAATGAGATTACCTTGGTTAATATTTTAGAAATCGAAGCTTTAAAGGGTATTCGTCATGGGCGTGGTAAAATTACCATCGGTGCTTTAACCACAATTAGTGAATTGGCCGAATCGGAAATATTGGCTAAATATGCGCCGGCTTTATTCTTGGCCGCCAATGATTTTGCCGATCCTACCACCCGTAATTTAGCCACCATTGCCGGCAATATTGCCAATGCTTCGCCGGCTGCCGATACCGCACCTGCTTTGCTTGCCCTTGAAGCCGAAGTTATTATCGAGAAAAAGGGTGCAAAGCGCCGTGTTGCTGCGGCCGATTTCTTTACCGGGGTTAATAAAACCGTATTAGCCGCCGATGAATTAATCACCGCTATCGAATTTAAGCCCAATAAGCAAAGCGCTTTCCTTAAAGTTGGTTTGCGTAATGCCATGGCTATTTCGGTTGTTACCGCCGCTTGTGCCGTTAAATGTGGCCGTGATGGCATCGTTAAAGAATGTGCCATTGCCTTAGGCTCGGTAGCACCTAAGCCGGTTCGTGCCTATAATGCCGAAAAAGCAATTATCGGCCAAAAAATGGATGATAAGGCTATCGAGGCCATGACCAAAGCCTTAAGCCAAGATATTAGCCCCATTAATGATATTCGCTCTACTGCCGAATATCGTAAAGAGGTTGCGCCGGTTATTGTAAAGCGCTGCCTATATAAATCTTGTGGTATTTGTGCCAATGAAGGAGGTAAATAAGATGAGCCAATTATTACCTTTAACCATGAAAATTAATGGTGAAGAAAAAACCTTTATGGCGCCTGCCCATTTAAGCTTAATGCGCTTTTTGCGCGAAAACCTGTACTGGGATGTTAAATGCGGCTGCGAGGAAGGCGATTGCGGCACTTGCTCGGTTATTTTAGATGGCAAAGCCGTAAAATCCTGCCTTGTTTTGGCTCATTCCTGTGCCGGCCACGATGTTTGGACTGTTAAAGGCTTAGGCTATAATGATCCTTTAACCGCTAAGCTTCAGGCTGCCTTTGTGGAATGTGGTTCTATCCAATGCGGTTTTTGCACCCCGGGCATGATTGTAGCTGCCAAGCATTATTTGCAAAATGGCGGCACTGCCGATCGGGAGGCTATCCGTAAGGCTATATCGGGTAATTTATGCCGTTGCACCGGCTATCATAAAATTGTTGATGCTATCGAAAAGGTAGCTCAAGAAATCGCTCAGGGAGGTGCTGAATAATGGCTAATTTTAAATTAATCGGTAATCGTGTTCCCCGTCATGATGCTTGGGCCAAAGCCAAAGGCGAGCAATTATATTCCGATGACTGGACAATGCCCGGCATGCTTTATGGTAAAGTATTGCGTTCGGCGCATCCGGCCGCTATTTTACGGGGCATCGATACATCTAAAGCTAAGGCTTTACCGGGTGTTCATGCAGTATTAACCTGGGAAGATGTGCCTTTAAACGAAGAAGTAACCAAATTTGGTCAAATGCGTGATGTAGGCGGCGGTTTTGAAGGCTTATACAAAGTATTAGCCCATGGCAAAATCCGTTCTAAAAGCGAAGCTATTGCCATTGTAGCTGCCGAAACTGAGGAAATTGCGGCCGAAGCCTGCAAATTAATCGAAGTTGATTATGATGTTCAACCCGGTGTATATGATCCGCGCGAAGCCTTAAAAGAAGGCGCTTATATTGTTTCCAGCGAAGATGATAGCAATTTAATCATGGAAACCAAAGTAGAAAAAGGCGATGTAGCCAGCATTTGGGATCAATGCGATATTATTGTCGAAAATGATTATTATACTTCGCCCCATGAGCATGCCTATTTAGAGCCGGAGGCCGGCATGGCTTGGTTAGATCAAGACGATGTTATCACCTTAAGGGTTGGTACTCAGGTTTTAGAGCATTATCGTACTATTGCTAAGGTTATGGGTCGCAATCATACCCAGGTACGCAATATGAGCTTACCTGTGGGCGGCGGCTTTGGCGGTAAAGAAGATATCACCGTCGAAACCTATTTGGCACTTTTAACCGTGGCTACTCGTCGCCCGGTAAAGATGGTATGGAGCCGCGAAGAATCGATGGAAACCCATGCTAAGCGCCATCCCGAATATCTTCATTATAAAACAGGTGCTACCAAAGACGGTAAAATTATCGCCCATGAAGCCCATATTGTTATGGATGGCGGCGGCTACACCTATCTTACCCCTTGGGTACAGATGTATTCTACCATCAATGGCCCCGGCCCTTATAATATTCCCAATCAATTAACCCATAGCTTATCGGCTTTTACCAATAATACCTTCTCCAGCGCTAACCGTGGTTTTGGTGCTACCCAGGTAAACTTTGCCTATGAGCGTCAAATGGACGAAATTGCCGCTAAGCTTGGCATTTGCCCTTATGAATTGCGTCGTAAAAATGTAGTTAAAAACGGCGACGAAATTTCTACCGGCTTTGTGCTGGAAGGCCATATTGCCGCCGAGGAATTGCTGGATAAAGTACAAGAAAAAATGGAAGCTACCCCCAAGGTAGATCGCCTACCGGATGGCCGCAAGGTTGGCCGTGGTATCGCCATTGGCCAAATGAGTTATGGCCGTCTTTGCTTCTTGCATGATAGCTCGCGCTGTGCAATCAGGGTAGAATTAGATGGCAGCGTAACCTTGCGTGCCGGTGTACCCGATCTTGGCTGTGGCCAAGCATCTTCTTTGGCTCAAATCGTGGCCGAGGAATTAGGCTTGCCGATTGAAGATGTACATCCTTATATCATGGATACCCATTTAACCCCCTTATGCGGTACATCTACCGCAACCCGTCAATTGTATATGTCGGGTAATGCCTGCTTAATGGCGGTACGTTATGTTAAAACCATTTTGGCCAATAAGGCTGCTAAATTATTAGATTGCAAGCCCGAGGAATTAAGCTTTATCGATCGCCGCATTGTGTTTACCAATGATCCCGATCGCAGCATTCCTTTTGTAACGGCAGTTGGCCATGTATCTAATGATGGCGAAGTTTTATTCCACGAAGCCCAATTCAATGCTCCTTTTACCGAAGTACCCAACTTAGCCGATATTAAAGGCCGTATTCATCCCGACTTAACCTTTACCGCCCATGGCGTAGAGGTGGCCGTAGATGAAGAAACCGGCGAATACGAGGTATTAAGAGTGGTAGCGGCTGTAGATGCCGGTAAAGTTTTAAACCGCAATAGCTGCGAAGGCCAGGTAGAAGGCGGTGCTGTTTATAATCTGGGTTGGAATATCGAAGATTTAGCCTGGGAAGACGGTATAACCAAAGGCAATAATTTTGCCACCTATTTAATTCCTACCGCTGTGGATACCCCGGATATCGAAACAATTATTTTAGAAAGCGGCGGTGGCCTTGGCCCATATGGTGCTAAAGGTGTAGGCGAGCCGGCAGATAATGATATTTGCCCTGCCTTAATCAATGCTATTCGTGATGCGGTTGGTGTAAGCTTCTATACCACCAAAGTAAAGCAGCATGATATTCTAAAAGCAATCAAAGCTAAAAAGTAAATTTAAAGGGCTGTTGCAAATTATGCAACAGCCCTTTAATTATAAGTTTTAGTCAATTTTTTTACAAAAAATCTCCGGGGTATTGGCCTAGCTGGGGTTAGCTAAAGCTAAGCCACAGCTAGGCACTTAGCTAGTCCTCAAAATCAAAGATTTTGCCACTAGCTTAGGAGGCAGCACCCCCAAGGTCTTAAATTTGCGAGCCTTTGCCTCGGGCTGCTAAGTTTGGTAATCCTGCCAGCTTTTTACCGATAGGCTTAGGTAAAGTGCCTAGCTCTTTTTGCTCATTACTACCTTTAATTACAATGCGTGGTGCAGAGCTTTGGCCTTGATAGCCCTTATTCATCTGCGCCAAGCCTGCCTCATATTCCGCACGGCCACGCGCAATTTCTTCCAAACCGGCCTCATATTCCGCATTACCTCTTGCCAATTCCTCCAAACCGGCCTCATACTCCGCCCGACCTCTCGCCAATTCCTCCAAACCGGCCTCGTATTCCGCCTGGCCTCTTGCCACTTCCGCCAAGCCGGCCTC
>CAYJBP010000109.1:0-7568 GCA_964368605.1 uncultured Peptococcaceae bacterium
TAAGCAAAACAGTCAAGGAGGGGATTTTTATTAATGAGATGATTATTTTTATTATCTTTGGCAGCGGCAGCGGTGTTTTACTTTTGGTTATGGCAATAGTATTGATGCTGGGCAAGGGACAAGGTTTAATTGCCGGTTTTAATACTATGGCAGCCGCCGAAAAAGCCAAATATGATGCGCCTGCTCTTTGCCGTTTTATCGGCAAATGCCTTTTAGTTATTGCCATTATGACTATTCTATTACCGATACCGTTTTTGCTTAATTTAGAATGGTTAATGATTGTTTATTTGGCTATTGTTCTTGGCTTAAGTTTTTTTATGGTCATCTATTGCAATACCGGCCAACGCTTTTTAAAAAAGTAATTGCTTTATCAGCTAATAGATATAAAAAAGGGGCTGTCACTGCGACAGCCCCTTTTTTATATCCATGACGGTTAGTGGTTTTTGGCTTGATATTACGGGCTGCTTTGGCTTTGCCAAAAAGCGCGGTTTTAAGCCAATTTTCTTTCCATGCTGCTTTTTACCTGTATTTTGATTTGCTTGCTTAGTTTTGGTATTGGCTTAAAACCTTTTTTTAGACCTTGGGGGCGTTGCCCCCAATACCCCCGCAATTTTTTGTAAAAAATTGAGTGAAACTTTTTAGTCCGGGTAGCGTCTGGCTGACCAGGCATCATTTAATGGGCGATTATATTGGGCTTCATGTGCTTTTAAATGCGCCTTGTTTACCTCGGCCTCCTGCTCATGGGCTATCGTCATCATCAGGCGAATTCGGTTGAGCTGATTTACCTGGCTTGCCCCCGGATCATAATCAATAGCTACAATATTAGCATGTGGGTACAGCTCTTTTATCCCACGCATCACTCCTTTGCCCGTTACATGATTAGGCAAACATGCAAAAGGCTGCATACAGATAATATTGCTGGCACCCTCGGCAATCAATTCCAACATTTCGCCGGTTAAAAACCAGCCTTCACCGCAAACATTGCCCAAAGAGACAACCTCTTTAGCCTTATGCGCTATATGATAAATACTCTCGGGTTTGCCAAATTTAGTCTTAACCATATACTGACGCATCGGCTGCCGCAACCATTCTAAAAAGAAAATGCCAATTTTATTAAACCTAGCCTTAGAACGCTTGCCGGCCAAAAGCTCGTATTGAACCAAGGCTGTATAGGCGGTATACTCCAAAAATCCCAGCAAATCGGGCACAACGGCCTCGCCGCCCTCGGCCTCCACCAGACCTACCACATCATTATTGGCAGCCGGATGATATTTTACCAAAATTTCGCCCACAATGCCCACCCTTGGCTTGCGTGGGATATCACGAAGCGGCAATTGATCAAAATCCTTAATCATTTTATGAATATTTATCCTAAAATTCCAAGGCAAGGGATATTTAAGTGCTGCCTGGCATTTGCTAATCCATTTATCACATAAGCGATTGGCCGAGCCGGCCTCAAGCTCATAAGGGCGCACCCGATACAACATCCGCATTAAGGCATCGCCATAACCTATCGCCATCATCGTTCTTAAAATTAGCTTAGCATTCATCTTAAAGCCGGGATTAGTTTCCATGCCCTTAGTAGCCGAAAGCGAAATTACCGGCACATGCTCTAAGTGAATAGCTTTAAGCATCCGTCTGATTAGGCTGATATAATTGCTGGCACGGCAACCACCGCCGGTTTGCGTCATAATAACCGCCAGCTTAGAGGTATCATATTTGCCCGATAGCAAAGCCTCGGCAATTTGGCCAATAACAATAATCGCCGGATAACAGGCATCATTATTTACATACTTTAAGCCGGTTTCGATAACAGATGGGCTGGTATCGGCCAGCAATTCCATATTATAGCCGCTTAATTTAAAAGCCGTCGCCAAAATATCAAAATGCAAGGGCGCCATTTGTGGAATTAAAATCGTATAGCCCTGATCCTGCATCGCTTGATCATATACAATACGCTTAGGCGTTTCCGGCAAAGCTTTTATTTGATTATGCCCTTTTTCTTCCCTGTCATTTATTGTAGATATTAACGAGCGTATTCTAATTCTGGCAGCACCTAGATTATTAACTTCGTCGATTTTTAGCACCGTATAAAGACGCCCCATTTCGGCCATTAAATCTTGCACCTGATCGGTAGTTAGGGCATCTAGGCCGCAACCAAAGCTGTTTAATTGCACAATTTCCAGGCGCGGATTATGGCGCACCACATCAGCCGCCTGGTAAAGACGGGTATGATATGCCCATTGATCGAGCACATTAATCGGACGCGGCAAATTGCCTAAATGGCTAATGCTATCCTCGCTTAAAATAGCAAAGCCATAGCTATTAATCATCTCGGGGATACCATGATTAATCTCGGGGTCGATATGATAGGGACGGCCGGCCAAAACTATGCCTTTTAAGTCCTCTTTTTCGAGCATCGCTAATACTTTTTCGCCTTGGGCACGAATATCGGCCTTAAAGTTTTCGTCCTCTTGATAGGCCGCAAATAGGGCTAGTTTAATTTCGTCTTCACCGATATTCAAAAAGGCTAATTCCTCGCTTAAACGCACTTGCAGGCGTTCTTGATCATGATAGGGCAAAAATGGGGCAATCAGTTTTACGCCATTTTCTTTTAAATGGGGCATATTATTGCGGATAACCTCGGCATAGGTGGCAACCACCGGGCAATTATAATGATTATTGCCGCCTAAATTTTCATCACGCTCATAGGGTAGGCAGGGATAAAAAATTAGCTTTAAGCCCTTGTTTACCAAAGCCTCGATATGGCCATGGCTTAATTTAGCCGGATAGCAGGCCGATTCCGAAGGCATAGTTTCGATACCGCTATCATATAAAGCTCTTGAAGAGCGGGGCGAGAGGATTACCTCAAAGCCCAAATTACTGAAAAACGTATGCCAAAATGGGAAATTTTCGTACACATTTAAAACCCTGGGTATACCAATTTGGCCACGTGGTGTGGCGGCCGGTTTTTGGCGGGTATAGGCTTTTAATTTTTGATATTTATATTGATATAAATTAGGCAAGGCCGCCTTAAGCTTGGTTTTGCCGCTGCCACGCTCGCAGCGATTATTACTGATAAATTCCGAGCCATCATTAAAGCGATTGATAGTTAGCAGGCAATTATTGCCGCAAAGGCCGCAATAACGGGTAGCTTTTTCGATTTTAAAATCTTCTAAATCGGTTGCGCTTTTTAAAGCAGAACGGCCACCTTGATATTGGTTTTTGGCAATAAGGGCAGCCCCAAAAGCCCCCATTAGGCCGGCCTTATCGGGGCGAATTACCTGCCTTTCGGCGGTTAGTTCAAAGGCACGTAGCACGGCTTCATTTAAAAAAGTGCCGCCTTGTACAATAATATGTTTGCCTAAATCATCTTTATCTCTTACCTTAATCACTTTAAAGAGGGCATTTTTTACCACCGAATAGGCAAGGCCGGCGGCAATATCGCCTACCGTAGCCCCTTCTTTTTGGGCTTGCTTAACCCTGGAATTCATAAATACGGTACAGCGCGATCCTAAATCTACCGGGTTTTCGGCCATCAAGGCTGCTTGGGCAAATTCGGCGGCAGTTAAGGATAAGGCATTAGCAAAGGTTTCGATAAAAGATCCACAGCCCGAAGAGCAGGCCTCATTAAGCAAAATATTGTCGATAGAGCCATCTTTAATGCGCAGGCATTTCATATCCTGGCCGCCAATATCGAGGATAAAATCAACATTTGGCTCTAAAAATTCGGCAGCCCGATAATGGGCAATAGTTTCGATCTCGCCGCTATCAATATTTAAAGCAGCTTTTAGCAAGCTTTCGCCATAGCCGGTAACACAAGCATGACCAATATAGGCATTAGCAGGCAATTTAGTATAAATTTCGTTTAGAATATCGCAAGCCGATTGCAAAGGATTGCCGCCATTAGGGGCATAATATTGATAGATAATCCGGTTATCTTTATCAATTAAGGCTGCCTTAGTTGTGGTAGAGCCGGCATCTAAGCCTAAAAAGCAGGCATCGGCGGCCGAATTTAGAGGGGCGGTTGGTAATTGGTTTTGGCCATGACGCTCTCTAAAAGCAGCCAAATCATCCTTGTTTTGGAATAAAGGCTCTAAAATGCGTACCTCGGCTTGGCCATGTTTTTGCAAAGTACCGATTTTAGCCTTTAAGTCGGCCACCGGCTGCGGATTTTCCTTAATTGAGGATAAAGCTGCACCCATGGCAATAAAAAGCTGGCTATTATCGGGGATAATCGACTGATCTTCGCTAAGATGAAGAGTTTCGACAAAACGCTTACGTAATTGGGGCAAAAAGTGCAAAGGGCCACCTAAAAAGGCCACATTGCCTTTAATTGGCTTGCCGCAGGCTAAGCCGGAAATAGTTTGATTAACCACCGATTGAAAAATTGAAGCGGCGATATCGCTTTGATTGGCGCCGTCATTAATTAAGGGCTGAATATCGCTTTTGGCAAAAACGCCGCAGCGTGAGGCAATTGGATAAATGGTGGTGGCATTTTCGGCTAACTGATTAAGGCCGGGCACATCACTGCCCAGCAAAGTAGCCATTTGATCGATAAAAGCCCCTGTACCGCCTGCACAAGTGCCATTCATCCTTTGTTCTAAGCCGCCGCTTATATAGGTTATTTTGGCATCCTCGCCACCTAATTCAATCGCTACATCGGTGGCCGGAATAATCTCCTTAATGGCCTTAAGGCCGGCGGCAACCTCCTGCAAAAAGGGGATATTTAGCAAAGAAGCCACCGAAATACCACCCGAACCGGTAACGGTGCAGGTAATATGGCTATCATCAAAATTAGCCAGGGTTTCGGCCAAAATATCCTGCAAGCTTTTGCGCACATCAGAGTTATGACGGCGATAAATACTATAAACCAATTGCTTTTGTTCATTTAAAACGGCCACCTTGATAGTGGTAGAACCAATATCAAGGCCAATATGATAGAGCTTCATTTTACACCTCAATTTAGGGCAAATTATTTGTCGTTTAAAACTATTGTTTCTTATTATATCTAATTAAATATGATAACACAAAATTATGGTTAACGTCAAGTATTAGCCATAATTTTATCGGCAAATAATTTTGCTTGACAATATAAATTCCTGGTTTTACAATAGAGATATAAAGGAGTGATTTTATGGCATATAATGCCGAGATATCCCCTAAAGGCCTAATGACCGACGGCCCAATTTTAAAAAAAATCATCCTCTTTTCCGTACCGCTTTTAATTGGTAATTTACTACAGCAATTATACAATATAGTGGACGCAATGGTAGTTGGTCATTTTGTGGGGGATTATGCCCTAGCGGCAGTAGGCGCATCATTTCATATTATTTTTATGTTAATCGGTTTTTTGATTGGTCTTACAACCGGTACCGGCATTATTGTATCCCAATATTATGGCGCACAAAACGATCAAAAGCTGCAACAAACTATACATACCGCTTTTGCTTTAAGCCTGATTATGGGGGTTGCCTTTTCTATACTTGGCTTTTTGCTTTCGCCTACTATTTTAAGGATGATCGATACACCGCCTGAGGTTTTTGCCGATTCCAGCCTATACTTGCGCATTACTTTTATTGGCATCTTGCCGATTTTGATTTATAATATGGGGGCTAGTATTTTGCGTTCGGCAGGCGATTCTAAAACCCCAATTTATTATCTAGCTGTAGCAGTAGTAATTAATATCGCTTTAGATATAGTTTTTGTTGCAATATTAAAGCTTGGCGTATCCGGGGTGGCCATTGCTACTTTTATTGCCCAAACGGTAGCCGGCATCCTAACTATTCGCAAGCTATGTACTGTTAATGAAAATTATCGGCTTAATTTGCGAGCAGTTGCCTTAAATAAAGTGCTAACCTCGCAAATTTTAAAAGTAAGCCTACCCAATGGCCTGCAACAAACAATTATTGGCCTATCCGGGGTGGTAATTCAGTCTTTTGTTAATGCCAATGGCCCTTTGGTTATGGCCGCTTTTAATGCTCATAGCCGCATCGATGGCCTAATCTTTTTGCCAATCATGAGCTTTAGCTTAGCTATTACTGTTTTTTGTGGCCAAAATATCGGAGCCCATAAAATCGACCGCTTCCATAAAGCGGTTAAATATTCGGTATGGTTGGGTATAGGTTATGCCCTAATAACCGGAGCGCTTTATATTATGTTTAGTGCTCCGCTTTTAGGCATGTTTACTACCGATACCCAGGTAATAGCTTATGGCCAGCAATTTATTTGGGGCATGGTGCCTTTTTACTTCTTATTTGGCTTAATCTTCATTTTAAACGGCGCAATTAATGGCACCGGCCATACATTTATTACAATGATAATTGCCGTCAGCAATTATTGTATTTTAAGGGTAATTATTTTATACTTTGTCCGGGATTATTTTGACGGTATCGATTTAATTTCTTTTGGTTATGTTATAACTTGGTTTACATCGGTGATTGCGATTTTGATTACTTACTTTAAGGGATCTTGGCGCAAATGCCTGGTATAATTTATTAAAAGGAGAATATATGGAATTTTTAGTTGAAAATAATGATCGCTGTATAAGAGGCATTGCCGATCAAGGCAAAATCAGGTTTTATATTGCTAAAACCACAGGTCTAGTGGCCGAAGCCCAAAAGCGCCATGATACCTCGCCGGTGGTTACTATAGCTTTGGGGCGCTTATTAACGGCGGCTGCTTTAATGGGGCAAATGTTAAAAAGCGAGCGGGAAAGCCTAACTTTGCGCATTCAAAGTGATGGCCCGATTGGCAGCCTAACCGCTTTAAGCGATGTTAGCGGTGCGGTTAGAGGCTATGCCGGCCAAAGCAAAGTATTTTTTGAAGAAGCCAATAAAGCAGATTTAGCGGCAGCACTGGGTTTAGATGGGCAGCTAACCGTAATTAAGGATTTGGGCTTAAAAGATCCTTATACCGGCATGGTAAGGCTGGAAACAGGCGCTATTGGCGATGAATTGGCACGCTACTTTTTATTATCGGAGCAAACCCAATCGGCAGTGGGGCTATCGGTGCTCTTAACCGATGAAGGCCAATTAATAACCGCAGGTGGCTATATACTGCAATTGATGCCGGGAGCTGATGAACAAACGGCAATTGCCTTGGAAAAGAACCTATCATCCTGCCATCCTATTTCACCATTATTTGCTAAGGGCTATAGTTTGGAGCAATTGGCCGATCTGCTTTTAAAAGATTTTGAGCCGCAGATACTGGAAACAAAAGAATTATGTTTTGCCTGTAATTGCGAGCGTAAGCGCCTGGAAAAGGTTTTGCGCAGCATGAGTGCGGAGGAATTAAAGTCCTGCTTGGAAGAGCAGGGGCAAATAGAGGCAGTATGCCGTTTTTGCGGCGAGAAATATGTTTTTACAAAAGATGAGTTAAAAACCTGGCTTGCTTAAGCTAGCAAAACAAAGTGGCTGTCAAAATGGGAAAACCATTTTGACAGCCACTTTGTTAATTAAGGCTAAACATCGTCATCGTCGTCATTATCGTCATCATCGTCATCATCGTCATTATCGTCATCATCGTCATCATCGTCATTATCATCATTATCGTCGCTGTTATTGCTA
>CAYJBP010000110.1:0-7487 GCA_964368605.1 uncultured Peptococcaceae bacterium
AAAACGGAAAGGACGAAAGACAATGCCACGATTATTCACAAGAGGAACATCACTCCATGAAACGGAGGTGATGATGGTACGGGTCCCAAATTTCAAACCCAGAGCAAGAAACAGCTTGAAGTATCCCTTGCATGGGATAGAATAGAACACACCTTATAAGATGCGGTTGGATAGGATATGACAAATGACCTGTGAGGGGGTATTCTCACAGGTCATTTTTTAGATTGAGCATAAAAAATGACGAACAGTTAATCCGTAATCGGCTTGAACTGTCCGTCATCTTTTGCAAATATTTCGAGCATTATTTCGTTGTGCGGTCATCTTTCCTTTAGGTGAATTATTTTGATCAACTTACTCTCTATCATCTGTAGCGGGCATTTCTATAATTTAATACTGTCTGCTATTTTCTTGCCCTTTGCTATATCAGTGTTTTAAAAAGATTTTTTATCGTCAACAATCTGCTCTAAAATATTTAAAGGCGTAGATCCATATTGTAAAATTTGTTGATGATAATCTTTAATATTAAAGCTAGCTTGCAATTTATTTTGGGCTTTAGTTCTTAATTCTTGCATTTTAAGGCTACCAAATTTATAGGCTAAGGCTTGCCCGGGCATATCAACAGCATAACGTAAAGATTCGGTAAAGATTTCTTGCTCGGTTAAATAGGTATTTTCGCACATAAATTGCCTGGCTTGCTCAATAGTCCAGCCCAAACCGTTTAAACCGCTATCCACTATTAAGCGACAACATAAAACCAAATCCCAAATATAGCGTCCTAATAAATCCCATTCGGAATAAATACCCATTTCGCAGGCTAAATCAGCCGCATATTCGGCCCAGCCATCGGCAAAAGCGGTATTAAAATGATAACGGCAAATATTAGGCAAACTTAAATCCTCTCTAAGTAAGCTCATTTGAAAATGATGCCCCGGCAAAAGCTCATGGGCAACAATGGCGGCTGTGCGAATTTGGCTGCGTTTATCCAGCTCGGCTGCGCTATAATAGAATATGCCCTCCGGCTCACTGCCAATAGGCACCGAATAATAGCCCCAAGAGGTGGAGCTTTCTCTATGGCTAGGCAAAGCCTCTGCCCTACAAGTAGTTTTGGGTAGCTGATGAAAATAATGGCCCAGCTTTGGTTTTAGTGCCGCTAAAACTTGATCATAACGCTTTTGCAAAGCTTGGAGATTAGGATCAAAACAAACCTTATGCTCAATTATATAGCGGCCAAAAGCAGCCAAATCAGGCTTAAGCCCCAGGCTTTTAATAATCGCCAGCATTTTTTGCTGAGTATTTGCCAAAGCCTGATAACCCAGATCTTGAAGCTGTTTGGGGCTTAGATCAAAAGAGGTATAAGTTTTAATAGCCGCCGCATAATAAGGCTGGCTATCGGCCAAATGGGCTAAGCCGGGCTGAATATCTTGATTATGACGCGTGTAAGGGCCTGTCAGATAGTCTATAATTTGATTGAGGGTATAATTATAAGCTTCAATGATTTGGCCAATCTGCTTTTTAGCAAGCGGGCTATAACCAATATTATCCAAATTCAAATCCCGGCGATTATCGGGCAATAATAAACTATGTTTATCTTGAATAAGGCTTTTAAGCATAGCTAAACAAATGGTTACTTGTTCAGCAGGCAAAATAATTTTGCGCTTAAGTTGCTCTTTTAATTTAAAAAGCATGGCCTCTAAATTAGCCGGAAATTGGCTTAATAAATGAATATACAATTCTAAATCAGCCGAATTTTGCAAAGGATAGGTTTCTAAGCGCTTTAAAACATAAGGTAGTGGTGTGGTATTATGGGTTAAATTAAATTTATACCAATAAAATTCACTATTTCTTAGCAAATATTGGCAAAAGTCATCAGCAATAGCAATTATGTATTGCTCATCTTGGCTTAAATTAAATTGGCTAGGCCAGGCTTGCATTTGTTTTTGCAAATCACGGCATTGTTGAGCCGTGTTTAAAGCCCGGTTTTCGGAAAGGTCGAATAAAAGATTATCTCGAAAATCGCTGATAATAAAACTGCTAAAATCATTAATATGTACTTGAGCATAGAATTTATCCAAGCTGTTTTTGATGATAGGATTAATTAGCATAAAAACCTCCAAAAAATTTTGTCTTTTAGAAAACCGCAGAGCTCAATTGAGACCCTGCGGTTTTCTGAAATGAAGGGGAGGAGAATATCAAATTATTATGTGCCGATTAGTTATGCCAGCAATAAACCAGATGATTATCGTTTAATTGTACCGGCGGCGGTAGCTCGGTTTGGCATTTGGCATCGGCCTTAGGGCAACGGGTATGAAAACAACAACCACCGGGTGGATTAGCAGGGGAAGGAATATCACCTTTAAGAATAATTTTTTGCTTAGACTGATGAATATCCATAGAAGGAATAGCCGATAAAAGAGCCTGCGTATAAGGATGGGCAGGATTATTAAATAATTCCTCCCGGCTGGCTTGCTCTACTATACGGCCTAAATACATAACAATAATTTCTTGGCACATATAATCAACTACGCTTAAATTATGGGAAATAAAGATATAGGCAATACCCAAGCTTTCCTGCAAAGACTGCAAAAGATTAAGAATTTGGGATTGCACCGAAACATCCAAAGCCGAAACCGGTTCATCTAAAAGCAATAGTTGAGGATTTAAGGCCAAAGCACGGGCTATGCTTATTCTTTGCCTTTGACCACCGGAAAATTCATGAGGATATCTTTGAGCAAAGCGGATATCCAAGCCCACCAATTCCATCAATTCGGCCAAACGTTCTTGCCTTTGGGCAGGCGTGCCGATATTATGCACCAGCATGGGGTCGAGAATAATTTTTTCTACCGTCATCCGTGGATGCAAAGAGGCATAAGGGTCTTGAAAGACCATTTGAATATCTCGTCTAAAGGGCTGCAACTGCTTATCATTAAGATTGCTGATATTTTGGCCATTAAAGATAATATCGCCCGAGCTTGGCTTATATAAGCGGATTATCATTCGAGCGGTGGTGGTTTTGCCACAACCGCTTTCGCCTACTAAGCCTAAGGTTTGGCCTTTTTTAACCTCAAAGCTTACACCGTTAACAGCTTTGATAACCACCTTTTTATTATTGCGGAGAGGAAAATGCATTTGCAAATCTTTTACTTGCAATAAAGTGCTCATATTTGCTCGGCAACCTCCTTCCCCTCATGCAGCCAGCAGCGGCAAAGATGATTTTCGCCCACTTTAAAAAAGGGGGGGATTTCGGTTAAGCATTTGTCCATTGCAAAATCGCAACGAGAAGCAAAGCTACAACCGCCTTTATCATCGCTGGGATGCAAAACATTACCTTGAATATAGGCCAGTTTTGTTTCATGCAAGCCAATTTGTGGCACGCAAGATAATAGCCCTTTAGCATAAGGATGCTGGGGATTATCATAAAATTCGTCCCGAGGTGCATCTTCGATAAAGCGTCCGCAATACATAACGGCTATTCGTTGACAAGTTTCGGCCACTACGCCTAAATCATGGGTAATGAGGATAATGGTTAAATCTTCCTGCTCGGCCAGCTTTTTAAGCAAGTCCAAAATCTGAGCTTGAATAGTTACATCTAAGGCGGTGGTTGGCTCATCGGCAATTAATAATTTACTGCGATTTGCAATGGCCATAGCAATCATTATTCTTTGGCGCATACCGCCCGATAATTGATGAGGGTATTGCTTAATTACATTTTCCGGTCCCGGTATGCCAACTTTAGCCAATAATTCCAAAATCAAGCGGCGACATTCTTTTTTGCTTAGCTTTTTATCATGATTTTGGAGAGCTTCTCTTAATTGCATCTCAATATTAAAAACCGGATTGAGAGAAGTCATCGGCTCTTGAAAAATCATCGAAATATCCTTACCGCGAATTTTTCGATAGTCTTTAACTTTAAAATCAGTTAAATCTTTGCCTTCAAAGAGGATTTTACCATTTTTTATAGAGCTGTTCTTTTTAGGTAATAAGCCCATTATTGATAAAGAGGTAACACTTTTGCCACAGCCGCTTTCGCCAACTATGCCTACAATCTCTCCTTTTTTGATTCGCAAAGATATATCTTTAACTGCCGTAACTTCACCATCTAAAGTACGAAAAGCGGTGCTAAGATTGCTAATATCTAATAAATAATCCATATTATCACCCGGCTTATTATATTATAGCCCCAAATTATTATACTTTTTGGGCTGCCTGTAAGGCTTTTTTCATGGCTATTAAAACTTGATCAATTATTGCTTGGTCATGAACCGCACTTAATACATGATGCGATAGTGGTGCTTGCGAACACCAAACCCCATTTTCCTGCAAGGTTTGAACATATACTTTATAGCGCTCGGCATTAGTTTGAGCAGCAGTTCGATAATTATAAGGTTTTTCGGCTAAGAAATAAACCTGGAAATGACCGCCACGCCCTAATAAACAGGCCTCAATGCCTACTTCTTGAGCTATGAGGGCAAATTGATCGACCAAGTATTGGGTATTATCCAAAATACTTTGGCTAATTTTGCCGTCTTCAATTAAATCAAAGGTAGCGGCAGTGGCTGCCAGCCCTAAATGATGACCATTAAAAGTGCCGATAAAAGAGGTTTTGCCGCCCGGGGCACTGATATCAAGAATTTCGGCCTTACCGGCCACAGCCGACATTACATAGCCATTGGCAAAGGCTTTACCGTAAATTGCCAAATCGGCCTTAATTCCATAATAAGCCTGTGCTCCACCCAAGGCTACTCTAAAGCCGGTTAATAATTCATCAAAGATTAAGATGATGCCCAGCTCATCACAAAGATTGCGTAGGGCAGTTAAGTATTCTTTGCTAGCTTCGATATAGCCGATATCAATCATCACCGGCTCTAAAACAATTGCTGCCAACTGTGAAGCATTTTGGCGAATTAATTTTTCGGTAGCTTCGATATTATTAAAGGGCAAAACCAGGGTATTTTCAACAATACGTGGATCTAAACCGCCCACACCGGGCACCGAAAGCGGGGCATTTTCATCGCCAACAGCAGCTAAAGGGGCAAAGCTATTAACAAATACCGCATCGCACCAACCATTGTAAGCACCCTCGACAACAGCAATATTAGAACGCCCTGTATAAGCTCGGGCTATACGTAAACAATGCATCATCGCTTCTGTGCCGGTATTGGCAAAGCGTACTCTTTCATTATTGGTAAGCTTGCAAAAACGGGCTGCGGTTTCTACACTTAAAGGCGAATCAAAGCCGGTAATAATACCTTGGCAATCTTGGGTATATTTGGCCATTTTCTCGGCAAATTGAGGATTATTATAGCCTAATAAAACCGAGCCATTGCCCATTAATAAATCAATATAACGATTGCCGTCTATATCGGTAATATAAGGGCCTGCGGCCTCTTGCATATAAATAGGATGCGGGCTGCGATTACGGCCATTGGAATTTAAACCACCGGACATATATTTACTAGCTTGCTCATATAAAGCTTTAGATTTTGAATAATTCATGCTTAAACCTCCAAGTTTAATTGATTAAATCTTTGAATTGTAAAATTGTATCGGCACTATGCATATGATTATATAGATAATTAAAAAAATTGTTTTGCAAAGAACTATCCTGCTTTAGCGGCCGCCAAGCTTGTTCCACAGCCTGATAACCACGCCAATAGGAGTAAATAAAGGGCTTACGCAAAGGATAATTGATAAAACGAACCCTAGCCTCGGCCCAAGCCTCACTGCCCAAGCCTTGATCAAGCAAATATTGCTTAACTTGCTCCATTGGCTTATGTTCGGCATGAAGTAAATGGGCGGCATTTAGGCCAACCATAGCCTGCAAAGAGCTTAGCTGATGGCAAATTTGATCATCTAGATCATTTTGCCAATTTAAAAAGCTCATGCCATTATCGGCTAAACCTTCAAATACGGGGCTTGAGGCGGTATTGGTAATAACCAAGCCGGCATCGGCCGGGATTTGGCCTTTTTGCAGCAAAGCACGTCTTTGGGCTAAATGCACCATATGGCCGGGAAAAGCCTCATGGCAAACCAAATGCTTTAATTGATCCACTGTATATTCAACATTACCGTTGATATAAATACTCTGCTTAGCAAAATCACAATAAGCATTATAAGGCACATCTTTTACCACTTTGGCTTGCACTTGATAATCGGCTGCTATCTTTAAGCCCATATCAATAGTTTTTTCTTGGCTTTCAGCCAAAAGGTTTTGCAATACCTCGGCAATAGCAGCCTCGCCTTTAACTACTCTTTTTTGATGCCAAGCTGCTATTTGCTGCTTTAAATTGCCTTGATAACCGGCTTTAGCTAAATTAGCTGCCAAAGCCCGGCCAAGGTTTTGCAAAGCAGCTTGGGAAACTGGGTTTTCGTCAATATACATCAATTCCCTAACCAGTTCTCGATAGGTAAAAGGCTTTTTATTTTGCCAGTGGCATAGGCGAATAAACGAAGCTATTTGCTGCCACATATAATTGCGGCGAATAGGGTTTTGCTCTTTAGCATAAGCTTGATAAACTTCGATTAAGCCATCGATAGCTTCCTCAAAACTGCCGATAGGTTGGGCTTTAATACCGCTAAAATCAACCGGAATTAAACCTTCTTCACGCAAAGAGCTTTCTTTATCCTCGGCAGGTAAAGAATTATAATATTGATCGGCACCCAAAGCAAGTGCCGTAAATCGTTCAGCTAATTTGAAATCCAAATCACTGTAATTAAACATTTTATCACCCTTTATTCGGCCGTAGCCATCTCGCCAATCATAAAGCTAAAGTCGCCGGGGAAGCAGCGATTTAAGCTGGGGCGGCATAGTATAATTAAGTTTTCTTGATAAGGAGTATAAATTTCTTCTAATAATTCATAAGTTTTAGGATTATAAATTTGAGCCAATAATTGCTTACCCTTAATAATAGTACCCATATCGGCTGCAGTTAAAGCAGGCACCATAATGCCGCCATGCTGGGGATTACAATTTTCGATATGAGTTACCACAATTTGCTCAGGAGCAGCTTGCACTTCGCCTGCTAAAATTCCTTTATGGCGTAAAACATTCAAAACGCCGTCTACCCCACGTTGAATATCTTCTTCCCGAATGGCCGAGCCGCCTATTTCTACTGTCATGCAGGCAATGCCCTTTTCTTTAAGCGAGCCGCTAATTGTGCCAATATAATCTTCGGCCGGGCGATAGAGCACCTTAGAGCCAAAAGAGCGCGACATAGCTTCATCATTTTGAATATAAACATAATCAACCATTGGTTCACGTCCGCCGGAGTGAATATCGCAAAAAGCATCTAAATGATAAGCAAACTCTTCTAAAATCAGATACGCTAATTTATCGGTAATCATGCCTTGAGCATAACCGGGGAAGGTGCGATTAAGATTACCACCATCAATCGGAGTATTGCGATTAACCACTTCAAAAGCTAAAGGATTAGCCACCGACATAATTTTAACCGTGCCTTGCAAGTCTTGCTCTTTTAAAATATTAAGTA
>CAYJBP010000111.1:0-7414 GCA_964368605.1 uncultured Peptococcaceae bacterium
AGCTGCCAGGCATTAAGGGCATCCATAAAATTGATATAACCGGGGCGACCATTTAAAATCTGTAACGGCAATTCGCCTGTGGGCATAAAAATTCGTGCCGGCTTTTGATTGGGATTACATCCATACTTTAGCTGAAATTCTTGCATTTTTTAGCTCCTTTATTGTTGATAGTATTTATAACTATTTTGATATAGAGTTTCGCTGGAAATATCGATATCGCCATTTGCCCAGCATAAAATGCCATTGATAATTTGGCAGGATTGAAATATTTGCGGATTTGCCAAAGGCTTAAAGGCCGGCATTTTCAGTAAAAAGCTTGCATCAAAAATACGCTCTTGCTGATTATTAAAAGTTAGCAAAATAATCATATCATCAAGAGGCTTGGCGCTAATAACTTTTAGAGTTTCTACTTCCTGTGTGGCATAGGCAATACCATTAATTATTTGCATAAAAGCCTCCTATAATGGTTTTATCTTGTCAAAAGGAATACCCTTAACGGCTTTATTCCAGGCATCATAGGCAGCTTCTTCATGCAATGCTAGCCATCCTACAACCATTTTTAGCTGGCGAACAGGCAAAGAACCGGCTAATAATTCACCATCAATAGCAACTGCGGCGGTATGTTCGCCATAATAAACATGAACATGAGGTTTATGATGCTGACTATTATCTAAGTATAACATTTTAATAATAATCCCTTGAAATCGTGACAATTCCGGCATAAATTATCTCCTTAATCCTAACCTATCCCCAACGATCAACCAAAACATCCTCCCTAAGCTCGGGGTTTTTAATATTGATATAACTTACCAGCAAAGCCACCCGATTTTCGGCATCTAGGCTTTGCCAAATATTTTGGCTTAAGTTAGCTGCGCTTTGCTTTGGCAAATTGATAATTTGTGGTTCACCGCTATAGCTGGGTAAAGGATTACCATCATTGGCATAAGTATGAATTGTATGGCCAAGGCCTGCTTGAGGGGCATCATAATGATAAAAAAAGCGGCTGCAATCATCATTTTTGCCTTTTTTGAGAATACTTAAATCATAGCAAAACTTACCTTCGCTAAAGGTTAAAAGGCCGCTGATTCGAGGTGTATAATTGGGGGCATCCGGCTCATAGCAACGGGTTTTTAAGGCGGCATCAAAGCTAAGGCCTTTATTTAAAAAGGCTGCTATATCATCGGTTTGATCGCCATTGGTAATAATTGTATAGGCTTTATTTTCAAAATTAGCCTTACGCAAAGGCCAATAAATAATCAAAGACGGATCTTCTACCTTGCTTTCATCATAAGCCTTGGTGCGCATTTGGTCTGCTTCCATGCAAAAAACTCGATTGCGGCTATTATTGCTGCGCCCCATAATAAAATAGGCCATTATAGCTGTGCTTTTATCCTCGCTTAGGCCAATAATAATGCCCCGACCGGGATAATTATTGGCGCTAAAATAATTATTAATCTCCACTATTTAGTCCCCCTTCGATTAAAGTTTTGCAAACTTGCTCTAAAGCCAAGGGCAAAATTTGCCATTCGGCTTGCTCCATAATTCGTTGTTGTAGGCTTTGCGGACTATCTGTGTCCAAAACTTCTACTGCCTTTTGGCTAATTATTGCTCCACCATCCACCACCTCATTAACAAAATGAACAGTGGCTCCGCTTAGTTTTACGCCTCTTCCCAGGGCGGCTTCATGCACTTTTAGCCCATAGTATCCATCGCCACAAAAAGCCGGGATTAATGATGGATGAATATTGATGATTCTTTGCGGATACTGCTGAATAAAAGAGGGGCTTAAGATGGCCAAAAAGCCGGCCAAAACGATAATATCGATTTGATGATCGGCTAGGATTTGCAAAATACGTGATTCGAAAATGGCCTGATTAGCACAATCGCCTCGCTGCACAATTTCCCGAGGTATTTGATGTTTAGCTGCTCTTTCTAAGGCAAAGGCGCTGCTGCGATCGGCAATTACCAAGGCCAAATCGGCATTTGGCATTAAGCCGTTTGCTTTAGCATCTATTAAAGCCTGCAAATTAGTGCCACCGCCGGAAACCAAAACCGCTACTTTGGCCTTTAGCATAAACGCACCCCATTTTCGCCGGCCTCAACTTGTCCTAAAACATAGGCTTTTTCGCCATGCTCGGCCAAAATAGCCAAGGCTTGCTCGGCTTGCGCCGGCGGTACAATAACCATCATACCCACGCCCATATTATAGGTATTAAACATATCCCTATCGCTAATATTGCCTAGGCTTTGCAATAAGCCAAAAATAGGCGGAGTTTGTAAAGCTGCTGTATCAATAGCAGCTTGCAGGCCACTTGGCAAAGCACGGGGGATATTCTCATAAAAACCGCCGCCTGTGATATGGGCAATGCTCTTTACCGCTACCTGCTCCAGTAAGGCTAAAATTGGCTGCACATAAATTTTGGTGGGGGCTAATAAAATATCGCCTAAAGTTCCGTTTAACTGGGGGTAGTGCTTATTTAAAGCATCCTTGTCCATATCAAAAACTTTACGCACTAAAGAAAATCCATTAGAATGAATGCCCGAAGAAGGCAGGGCGATAATTGTATCGCCTTCCTTAACATTTTTAGGGTCGAGCATTTTAGGCTGATCGACCATCCCTACTGCAAAGCCTGCTAAATCATATTCTTCTTCGCTATAAAAGCCGGGCATTTCGGCTGTTTCGCCGCCGATTAAGGCAGCGCCTGCCTGCACGCAACCCTCGGCTACACCTGCCACAATCGCTTCGGTGCGTTCGGGGAAATTTTTGCCCATCGCCACATAATCGAGGAAAAATAAAGGTTTAGCGCCCACGCAAATAATATCATTAACGCACATGGCCACGCAATCAATGCCCACACTATCATGCTTATCCATGATAAAGGCCAGCTTAAGCTTGGTACCAACCCCATCCGTGCCGGAAACAAATATTGGCTTTTCCATAGCCGATAAATCAGGCGCAAACAGGCCGCCAAAACCGCCAATGGCCGAGAGCACCCCGGCTGTTTTAGTGCGCTCGATATGGCTTTTCATCCGCTCTACGGCCTCATAGCCGGCGGTTATATCAACCCCGGCTGCCTTATAACTTTCGCTAAAACTTTGCTCTTTATTCATATTTTCACCTTATTATTTATTTTTGGCCGATAAAGGTTCTAAATCGATTTTTAGCCCGGCCTCGCTGACATCCACCGGATAATTGCCGTTAAAGCAGGCCTTGCAATAGCCGGCCTGATAGGTTGCGGCCAAATGATCCAAGTCGTCAATTTCCAGATAAGCCAAAGAATCCACGCCGATTAGCTCGCCAATTTCGGCAACGGTATGCTTATTGGCAATCAGCTTATCCTGCGAATCGATATCCACCCCAAAGTAGCAAGGATAGAGAAAAGGCGGCGCCGAGATACGCATATGCACTTCGGTAGCACCTGCTTCACGCAGTAAGCGCACGATGCGAGCACTGGTTGTACCACGGACAATCGAGTCGTCGAGCATAATTACCCGCTTGCCGTTTACGGTATCTTTAATTGCATTTAGCTTAATTCGCACCTGATCCTCACGCATGGTTTGGGTAGGCTGAATAAAGGTGCGGCCAATATATTTATTTTTTAAAAGCCCCAAACCATAGGGGATGCCCGATTGCCTAGCATAACCGATAGCTGCATCTAAGCCCGAATCCGGCACGCCAATTACTACATCGGCCTCTATCTGATTATTTTGTGCCAGCAATTCTCCGGCCTTTTGCCTGGCTTTAGTAACCGCAGTGCCCTCGATAATTGAATCGGGGCGAGCAAAATAAATATATTCAAAAACGCAAAGCGATTTAGTGCCCTGATGGCAATGCTCGGTATACGATTTTAGGCCATCTTCATTGATAACAATAATTTCGCCGGGCAGGATATCGCGGATAAATTTAGCCCCTGCTGCATCTAAAGCGCAGCTTTCGGATGCCACAATATAGCCGCCATCAATTTTGCCCAAACATAGTGGCCTAAAGCCTAAGGGGTCGCGGGCGGCAATTAATTTGCGTGGCGAGCTTAATACCAAAGAATAAGCGCCCTTGAGCACATCCATAGCCTTGGCTACGGCCTGCTCGATAGAGCCGCTTTGCAGGCGCTTTTGGATGATTTGATAGGCTATTACCTCGGTATCGCTGGTAGTATGGAAAATGGAGCCATTAAGCTCCAATTCTTTGCGCAAAGTTAAGGTATTACTTAAATTGCCATTATGAGCCATAGCTAAATGGCCTTTAATATGATTAATGGTTAAAGGTTGAATATTGTGAACATCATTTGTGCCGGTAGTGGCATAGCGTACATGGCCCACGGCTATATTGCCTTGCCCCAGCTTGGCCAAGGTTTGCTCATCAAAAACCTCGCTAACTAGGCCACGGCCGCGATGGCCATACATTAGGCCATCACGGTTAACCACAATGCCGCAGCTTTCTTGCCCTCTATGCTGGAGGGCAAAAAGGCCATAGTAGGCTCTTGCTGCTACATCGCTTAAATCATTAGTATAAATGCCAAATACGCCACATTCTTCGTGAATTTTGGGCATTTATTTACCTCCCAATAAACGCTTCATAACTTCCTGATAGGCATCCTCAACCCCACCCATATCACGGCGGAAACGGTCTTTATCCAGCTTTTCGCCGGTGGTGCTATCCCAAAAACGGCAGGTATCGGGCGAAATTTCGTCGGCCAAAACTATAGTGCCATCGCTTAGGCGGCCAAACTCTAATTTAAAGTCGATTAATTCAATATTCAAATCTTTTAAATAATCGGCCAATAACTGATTTACCTTAAAGGCATAAGAGGCAATCAATTTAAGCTCGGCCTCGCTGGCTAGGCTTAAGGCAGCAATATGATAATCATTGATTAAAGGATCGCCCAAATCATCATCTTTATAGCTATATTCCAAAACGGTGCTCTTTAATTTTGTGCCTTCGGGCAAGCCGATACGCTTAGATAAAGAACCGGCAGCAATATTGCGTACAATAACTTCTAGTTTAACAATCTCTACTTTTTTAACCAAAGTTTCGCGATCATTTAATTCTTCTACATAATGGGTGGGGATGCCGTTTTCGGCCAAATACTGCATTAAATGATTGGTTACCCGATTATTAATAACCCCTTTGCCCATAATGGTGCCCTTTTTCTCGCCATTAAAGGCGGTGGCATCGTCTTTATAGGATACAATGTATAATTCCGGATCGGGGGTGGCATATACTTTTTTGGCTTTACCTTCATATAGTTGTTCTAATTTTTCGGTCATTGTTATTCCTCCAATTTTTGATTAGCGATTATTTATGTTCTATTAAGATAACTTATTCGGCCAGCTTTTTTTGCAATTCGGCATCTTTGGCTAAAACTTCGGCGGTCATATCCACACGGGCTTGGTCTAATTTAGCGGCAAGCTCGCTATCGGCTACGGCCAAAATTTGGGCGGCCAAAAGGGCGGCATTTTTAGCGCCATCGATGGCTACCGTGGCAACCGGAATACCCGGCGGCATTTGCACGGTAGATAATAGGGCATCTAAGCCATCTAAGGTGCTGCTTTTTACCGGGATACCAATAATAGGCAAAGTGGTTTTAGCGGCTAAAGAGCCTGCTAAATGAGCAGCCTTGCCTGCTGCGGCAATAATTACCCCAAAGCCATTGGCACGGGCATCGGCGGCAAAGGCGCTTGCCTCAAGCGGTGTGCGATGCGCCGAATAAACATGAGCTTCATAAGGAATCCCTAATGATTTTAGGCAATCGACGGCCGGTTTTACGGCCTCGAAATCACTGATACTACCCATAATAATTGCAACTTTTTTCAATTGAATAACCTCCTTAAAAATAAAAGGCGCAGATAAGCAGATTATCACAAAACGCAATAATCGCCTTCTAAGCCCAAATCATAGCATGTAAAACAGGGAACTTGTGCAAAAGCCAATCTTATCACCTTTAAATTTCCCCACAATATTTTATTCACCTATAATATACCATAAAATGACGTTAAAAGTCAACGCTTGCCCTATGCTTTAATTAAGTTTTTTATAAAGTAAATTTTTGTATCCAAAATGAAGGAAATACCATTTAAATGGAGAATTAAAAGAATAAGCCCATTATAAGGGTTTGATTATTTTTTTAGGAGGAACTATTATGGCAATCGCAAAAGGCAAACCCTCTGCTGAAGCTATGGCAGGATTTGAAGGCAAGAATATCATGGATATTGAAAGCCTAACCAAGCCGGAGTTAGAAACTATTATGCAAACCGCGGCTTATTATGATCAAGCTTTGGCCGAGAAAAGAGTTTTAACCGACATGAAGGGTAAAGTAATGGCTTCTTTATTCTTCGAGCCCTCCACCCGTACCCGTTTATCTTTCGAAGCCGGTATGGAATATTTGGGCGGTAAAGTTATTACCGTATCCGAAACCCCTAAAATGCAAACATCGTCCGCCGCAAAGGGCGAAACCATGTACGATGCAATTCGTGTTATCAATTATTACTGCGATGTAATCGCTTGCCGTAGCCCGATTAAAGGCGTAAGGCATGAGATTGCCAGAGCAGCTACCGTACCCTATATTAATGGTGGCGATGGCTCGGGCGAGCATCCTACCCAAGCTTTATTGGATGTATACACCATTTATAAAGAAAAAGGCACCTTGGATGGCCTAATCTTTGCTATTTGCGGCGACTTAAAATATGGCCGTGCACCGCATTCTTTATTGGATGCTTTATCCAAATTTGATGTTAAGAAAATTATCTTGGCTTCGCCAAAAGAATTGGCTATGCCTGAAGAAAATATTGCTAAAATCCGTGCCTTGGGTATCGAGATTGAAGAATGCAATGACTTAGATTTTGCAGCTAAAAACGCTGATGTTATCTATATGACCCGCGTTCAGCGCGAGCGTTTTGCTACCGAGGAAGAGTATGAGCGCAATAAGAATTTATTCATTATGAGCGCACGTCATATCGAAATGTTCCGTGAAGGCGCTATCATCATGCATCCGCTACCGCGCGTAAACGAAATTGAAATCGAAGTAGACGAGTATCCCGGTGCTGTATACTTTGCCCAAGCAGGCAATGGTGTACCGGTAAGAATGGCTTTACTTGCCTTAGTAACCGGTTCTGTTCAATAATTATAAGATAAAAAAGGCTGTCGCATGCGACGGCCTTTTTTTATTTGCCTAAATTGGTTTTTATAATTGTAAGGGTGCTGGTTTGGGGTTGAGATGATGTAGTTTAGCAGGGGAATAAGAGTAATAATCCCCCCCTTTGCGATAAAAGTAAACGTAGGAATGGGCAATATAGCCTTACAACTCAAGAAACAACAAACACAAATATCCGCCGATAAACGTAAATATCCTACAAGCCAGCTAGCAACCAGCAGCAAAAGACTAAAATAATCCAGCGAACAATAGCTAATAATATCCCA
>CAYJBP010000112.1:0-7401 GCA_964368605.1 uncultured Peptococcaceae bacterium
TTGGAGAGGTAAACATGAAGCTAAAAACGACAGTGCACGGAACATGCTATGAGTTTAAAAATCTCAATGAAGTGCAAGCAAAAGCCAGTGAGCAAAAATCCGGTGATGAGCTTGCCGGCTTGGCAGCCAGATCTAAAGAAGAACGAGCAGCGGCAAAAATTGTCCTGGCAGACACCTTATTATCCGATATCTACAATAACCCGGCAGTACCTTATGAAGTTGACGATGTAACTCGTGTTATCATCGATCAAGTTAATATCCCTGTATACAATGAAATTAAGGGTTGGACTGTTGGCCAATTGCGCGACTGGATTTTGGAATACACTTCCACCAGCGAAGATATTCGCAGAGTGGCTACCGGCTTAACTTCCGAAATGGTAGCAGCGGTTGCCAAATTAATGACCAATATGGACCTTGTTTATGCAGGCCGCAAAATTGTTAATATTACCAGCTGCTGCACAACAATGGGCGTACCCGGCATTGCCATGTGCCGCGCCTTACCCAATCATCCCACCGATGATGTAGATGGCGTATTTGCTCAGCTTTATGAAGCCTTATCCTATGGTATCGGCGATGCTATGCTCGGTATTAATCCGGTGCAAGATTCTGTGGAATCCACCTATTTTATGCTTAATAAATTATACGAGTTCCGCACCAAGTGGCAAATTCCCACCCAAAACTGCGTGCTTTCGCATATTACCACCCAAATGGCTGCTTGCCGTAAAGGCGCACCTATCGATATGTTCTTCCAATCTATTGCCGGTACTCAAAAGGCCAATGAATCTTTTGGTATCACCACCGAAATGCTCGACGAAGCCTATGATTTAGGCAAAAAATACTGCATTTCCGGCGCCCAAAACCCCATGTATTTTGAAACAGGCGAAGGTTCGGAATTATCGGCCGATGCTCATATGGGCGTTGATATGTTAACCTTAGAAGCCCGTACCTATGGCTATGGTAAGCGCTATAATCCGTTTACTGCTATGTCGGTTGTAGGCTTTATTGGCCCGGAATATATTTATGATTCGGTACAACAGTGCCGCGGCGGCCTAGAAGAATACTTCATGGGCAAAATGCATCTTATTCCGATGGGTGTTGATGTTTGCTATACCAATCATATGCCGGCATCGCAAAATGATTCCGAAAACTTAGCCATGTTGCTTGGCCTTGGCGGAATGCCCTATTTTGTTACTTCATATCATGGCGACGATGTTATGTTAAACTATCAGTTATTAGCCAATACCGATTTCCAATGCGTATTGGAAATGACCAATTTAAGACGCGAGCCTAAATTTGAAGCTTGGTTGCAAAAAATGAATATTCTCGACGAGAACTACAAATTTACAAGCAGAGCGGGCGATGCCTCGATCTTCTTAAAATAAAGGAAAGGGGATATAGAATATGAATGAGCAATTATTAAAAGATACTATTCGCGAGCTTGTTAAGCAGGCTCTTCACGATGAAATTACTAGTGCAACCGCCACAGCTCCCGTTGCGGCAGAGCCAAAAGCAGTTACTAATATTGGCTTAGAAGAAGGCGAAGTAGCCGATGTAACAGCAACACGCATCCAAGATATGTTTTTTGTGCCCAATCCTCATGACAGAGAAGGCTATATGAAAATGAAGCAAACCACCCCTGCTCGCTTAGGTATTTGGCATGCAGGTCCGCGCCATATTACTGCCTCCACAGTACGTTTTTGGGCAGATCATGCCGCAGCACAAAATGCTGTTTGGTCTGATGTTCCGGATGAAGTGGTAAAAGATTTAGGCGCAATACCCTTAAAAACAGTAGCCCTGGATAAGGCCGAATACCTTAAAAACCCCAATACCGGCAAACGCCTAGATGCAGAATCGCTTGCCTTAGTTAAGCAAAATGGTAAAAAGGTTAATGTACAAGTTGTTTTGGCCGATGGTTTAAGTTCCAGAGCCATCGAGCGTAATGCCAAAGATGCCATGGCTGCCCTTAATAAAGGCCTAGATACACTTGGCCTTAGCTACAATACCCCGTTTTTTGTTAAAAATGGCCGGGTTGCTATCGGTGACGAAATTGGCGAAATGACCGGCGTAGATGTTATTGTTATGTTAGTTGGCGAGCGCCCCGGCCTTAACTCTACTGCATCGATGGGTGCTTATATAGTTTATAAGCCAACCATCGGCATTGAAGAATCTAAAAGAACCGTTATCTCGAATATTCATAGTGTTGGTACTGTTCCGGTAGAAGCCGGTGCGCAAATTGCCGAATTATGCCAATCTATAATCAAGCATAAGATGTCGGGTGTAGATTTAAAGCTTATCGAAAATAGTTAATCGGGAGGTCAAAAAAATGCGTGGTGACTTAATAGAGGGTAAAGTAGTTTGTACCCAAATTATCCCGAGTGTTAGCGAGGGTATGGCAGCTTCGATGAAGCTAAAACCTCATCATAAAAGTTTGGGCTTTTTTACAGGCAATATCGACGATGTAACCTTTATTTCCTGCGATGAGGCTACCAAAGGTGCAAATGTAGAAATTGTATATGCCGAATGCACTTTTTCGTGCTTAGACGAAAAGTTTACCAGTTTAGGCGGCGAGGCAATTGTTGTTTTTGCAGCCGAAAACCCGGCAGAAATAGAAAGCGCTATTGAAATTGCTTCGCGTACTATGGAAAGCGGTAATGCTTGCTTTATAAGTGCTAATGATGATGATACTTGCATTTATATGGCCCATTGCATTTCCGGCGTGGGTACGCATCTTGGTGGCACCGAAGAAGTGCCTGTTGGCACAGCTATGGCCTATTGCATTGCTCCTCCGGTTGAATCCTTTTACGGAGTAGATGCTGCCTTAAAAGCTGCCGATGTAAAAATTGTACAACAATATTTTCCGCCGCTTAATACCTGCAACTTTGCCGGTGCCTTGATGATTGGCACTCAATCTGCCTGCAAGGCTGCCTGCAATGCTTTTGCAACTGCTGTTGAGCGTGTGGCCAATAACCCCATAGCTTTATAAGTTTAAAATAGGTGATGCTCTATGTTGATACAAGGTATGCCTGCACCAAATAGAATTATTCAAGAATCTGTGCCCGGAAAGCAAATTACTTTAATCCATATTATTGCTAATCCGCAAGCAGATACACTACGCAAAATGGGTTTGCCCAAAGATTTAGAATCAAATAGCATAGCCATGCTCTCGATAACGCCAAGAGATGTTGTTATTATTGCAGCAGATGTTGCGGTAGAGGGCGGCGATATTAAGGTTATTACACTTGATCGGTTTTCCGGCTCTTTGATTGTAACAGGCGAGCTATCTGCGGTTGAATCTTCGATGCGCTATACGGCTGATTTCTTGCAAAATAAAATGGGCTATCTGGTTGCACCAATTACAATTACATAATTTTATGGCTGCTACCTACACTTAATCTTAAACAAACAAGCTTATTATGATAAATTAGTAGTAGAACCCTAAGTTGTAAAAAATGATGTTTTTAACCCGTAATGGGAAAAATATAAATAAAAATTGAAGGAGTGTTTATTATGGCTGGTATGCAAGCATTGGGTATGATAGAAACAAAAGGACTCGTAGGAGCAATTGAGGCAGCAGATGCAATGGTTAAAGCTGCTAATGTTACACTTGTTGGTAAAGAACATGTAGGTGGCGGTTTGGTTACCGTTTTGGTACGTGGTGACGTTGGTGCTGTTAAAGCATCGACCGATGCAGGTGCTGCTGCTGCAGAGCGTGTTGGCGAATTGGTTTCGGTACATGTTATCCCCAGACCACATGCAGAGGTAGAATCGATTTTACCTACTTGCAAAGCAGACTAATAGTGCCTATCCGATACCGGAACATCACTGTTTCGACAGTGGTTTTCCGGTTTTCCGGTAGATTTGAGGTGAATATAAGTGATTATCACCGAGCAACAATTACGCATACAACTGAAAAACCATGTATCGGATCATTATATTTTGCCAAAAGATGGCGTATTAACTCCATCGGCGCGTGATTATATCAATCAAAAGCGATTGACCATAGTTAAGGCCAAGGAGGATAATGCCAATAATGGCGAGCAGCCGCAAGCCGAGGCAATTAACGGTATGCCACAAGCAAATGCTCAAGATATACAGCAATTGCCGGTTAAACCAAAATATAAAGATACCGATACAGGAGCTTTTTATTTTCAAAAACCAGAGCATATGACCCAGCTTTCGGGCAATAATTTGGTAGCTAAAAACCATCCGCGTATTGTGTTTCGCGGCAAAATAGATAGCCTAAATGCCATGATTGTTCTGGCACAAGTATTAATCGCCGAAGAGGGCAAAACCCCACGTATTCTTGATGACCTTGATGATATCTCGCGTCAACTTGGAGAAGTGATGCGGGCAGATGTAATGGACGAGCCTTGCGAAGGCAGCCATATTATCGGGCTGGATCATGCTCAACTGCGCGATCGCTCTCATCATCCGATGAAATACTTCGAAATTAAGCAATTGTTGATTGCTAACTATTCAATGGGTAAAACCTATGCCTTGCTCAATCAAATTAGAGCAGGTATACGTGAGGCCGAGGTGATGGCTGTTTCGGCTTTTCAGGTTGCTAATCAGCATCTGCGTCCCGATATTATTCAGCATTTAAACCGCTTATCAAGTGCATTACATATTATGTCTTGCATGTACTTAGCGGGCATGTATGATGAAAAATCAAAAAAATAAACTAATCTGATTTGCGCTATATCGGCGGGGATAGCCTCGCCGATATATAAATACCCGGCCTAAATTAATAGCCTCGGCTAGCGCATAAGGAGTAAAATATGCAATACGATGCACTTGTTGATTTAATTACTGCCGATATACTTAAGGCGCTAGAAGCAAAAGCCTCGCTAACAGACATTGCCATTCCTAATATGCCTGCTGTTTTGATTGCAGCCGACAATATTGCTGATGGCAGTGCTTTTGCTATTGATGCTAAAAAACTTGCTTTGCCCTGCCGAGCAACATATGCCTCGGATATGGGCAATTATGAATTAAGCCAATATGCGGCGCTTATCTTGGATAATCTTTCTATTGCTTCGCTGGTAAAACTGGCTACAGGATGTTGTGATACTCCGTTTACCGATTTGGTGCAGCGGGCAATATTATCCGGCATGCAAGTTATAGTGCCTAAGCAGGCTGTGGCTTTATTTAGCTATCATCAAACCGCTGCTCGCAATTATTATGCCATGTTAACTGATAAATTAGAGTTCCTTTGCCAATCAGGATTAACTATTTGCGAGGAACAAGAATTAGCTGATTTAATATCTAATTTGGCTAATCATAATATGGCCAAAGAGCAAAAAGAAGTAGCAATAAAGGCAGAGCACCGTTTAATAACGGAGCAATATATTAAAACAATAGCTGCAAATGGGGCAACATGCCTTATCGTAAACAGTAAAAATATTATTACGGCTTTAAGCCGTGATTGCGCTAAAGAATTAGGCATATCATTACGGTATGAGTAAGGGGGGGCATTATGCGAGTAGGTAAAGTTATAGGGACATTATGGGCAACAAGAAAAGACGAAAGACTTTCGGGAATGAAGCTGCTTTGTGTTTTGCCGCTAAATATTTGCACAGGTGTAAATAGTGACGAACCGCTTATTGCCGTAGATAGTGTTGGCGCAGGCGTTGGCGACACTGTTTTGCTGGTTGGCGGCAGCTCGGCACGCAGTGCAACCGGCGATAGCAATGCGCCGGTGGATGCTACAATTGTTGGCATAGTTGATGCACATGAAATTCAGTAGGGTAGTAATTACAAAAGAGTAAATGCGCATATTTTGTGATATTTCATGTTGAGTTAAAGGATGTGACCGTATGAATGCTATTGGATTAATAGAAACAAAAGGTCTTGTCGCATCGATAGAAGCGGCAGATAGCTGCCTTAAGGCAGCAAATGTAACATTACAAAGCAAAGAATATGTTGGCGGCGGCTTGGTTACTATTATCGTCTGCGGCGATGTTGGTGCGGTTAAAGCGGCCATAGATGCCGGCTCAGACGCTGCAGCCCTTGTGGGCGAATTGATTAGTACGCATGTAATTGCGCGTCCTGATAATGCCATTGAGCAAATCTTGCAATCTGCTTGTGAAGCAGAAAATACAATAAAAACAATACAATCTGATGATATTGATATAGAAAAGCCCGAGATTATTGCTGAAATAGCCGATGCTATAGCAGTAGATATTGAGGAAACTGCTGCTGATCCTATAGTAATGGATATCGAAGAACCAAAAGTAGCAGATATTAAGGAAATTATTAAGCCTGCAGCAAAACGCCCGTCAATCGAGGAGCTTGCAGCAATGAAAGTTTCTGTTTTGCGTAGTTATATGCGCAAAGAGCAAAATTGTCCTATCGAGAATATCGAAATTAAATATGCCAAAAAAGAAGAATTATTAGCTGTGTTCCGTCAGATTGAGGAAAACGAGAATAAGCAATAGTCTTTTATTAACGGAATATTAAAATAGAAGCAAGTTAAGCATTAAAAATGGAGAATATAATATGGAAAAGCAACGTATTATCCAAGAATTTGTACCCGGAAAACAAATTTCTTTGGCGCATCTTATTGCCAACCCCGATAGTGATGTTCGCCAAAAACTGGGCCTAGGTGCCGATGATCGCGATACCGGCAATGCCATTGGTATTTTAACCATCACGCCCAGCGAGGCCGCTATTATTGCCGCAGATGTGGCCACTAAAAGCGGCGATATTAAGCTTGGTTTTATCGATCGATTTTCCGGTTCATTGCTTATTTCGGGGGATGTTTGCGCTGTAGAATCCGCAATTATGGCCATCCAAGATATGCTATGCAATAAAATGGAGTTTTCGCCCGTAGAATTAACAAGGAGCTAAGATGGGAAAAACTATTTTAATAGGCGAAGTGGAAAGCGGAAAAACAACGCTGATTCAGGCTTTGCAGGCGGATGAAGTTACATATAAAAAGACTCAAGCCGTTGAGCATTATATTAACTTTATCGATACCCCCGGGGAATATATTGAGCATCGCAATTTATACCGTGCTCTAATTATAACAGCAGCCGATGCCGATTATATTGGCTTAGTGCAAAGTTGCACATCGCAAAACAGTTGGCTGCCCCCATCTTTTGCAGGTGTATTCCCTAAGCCGGTTTTTGGCATTGTTACAAAAGCCGATTTAGCAGCCGATAGTAGCGATATAGAGCGTGCCACCAATATGCTTATTACTGCCGGTGCAGGACAAATATTTGTGGTTTCTGCCAGGACAGGTGATGGCCTGACAGAACTTGCAGAGTTTTTGGCCAGTATATAGGATATTAAAAGAGCCGTCGCGGTTAATGAAGTGCCCTCTAAAACTTAGAGATGATATTAAATTATAGATGAACAAATTTAACAGTTAAGCATCAATATAGGCTTGATATCTGTGAT
>CAYJBP010000113.1:0-7248 GCA_964368605.1 uncultured Peptococcaceae bacterium
AAAGAGGGATAAAATCTTGTGATTTTACCCCTCTAAAGCCTGTAAATACGGGCTTCTTTCTGTGTGACAATCTTATTGGTCACACTATTTGTGTTTGGTGGACGGAATAGATGTCATTTAGTTTTTAGGATTTGCATGTGTGGGGTAAAAAATCCCCCCATAATCATCAGCAAACACAAATTCTTATCATCCTCATTTCAAGACTTAACTTGCAATAATTAAGCCCTTTAAGCCGGCCATCCTTCCTTACAGCTTTTTTAGCCGCTACCTATAAAACACTGCCCCGATTAACCCTAAAATAATGGCGATCCTCACGCACCTTTTTAAGCACATCAAAGCCCATTTGATAAAGAACATGAGCCATATCGATTATGCACCAATCCTCGATGATTAAATCATCCTCCACCCGCCAAAAATTAAAATCACGGGCCTCTATCCGTTTATTGGAGGCAGGCAGGCCTAGGATTTCATTATCGGTATGATCAAAATAAATGCTGGGATAACCGCCGGAAACCACAAAATTATTTTCGGCAAAACGGGCAAAATGATTGCAGCCATCGATATTGGTCATCGATATTTGCCAGGGCAGCTCGTGAATAAATTGCCAGCCATCAATGCCCTTGCCGGTGCCGATGGTATCCGGCCCATACCAAATCATGTCTTCATGCCAGTATTTGCGCATCGGCTCGATGGTTTTATCGTCGGGGATAATCGTTTTTTCCATCTTATGCATACCGCCGGCTAGGCCTTTAAAGAGCATATCCTCAATCAATTGCAGGCTTTTTTGGCTAAGGCCAGGGTCGCTTGCATCAAGAATTAGCCCATCATTGGTAGCAGGGCCGGGAATGATAATTTCCGGGCCAATCGCCGGCAAAAACTTATAGCCGGCCTGGCTTAATAAAGACATTAAATCAAAAATCATCTTAGAATCAGCAATTTTGCCATCCTTAATTTCAAAAATCTCGGCAAAGCGCACCCAGGTGCAGAGCTTGGTGGCCGGAATGCCTAAAAAAGGTTCCATAAAGTTGCCCACTAAATTACCACCGGTAGCCACCCACTCCTTACCATCAAATTCGCCGGCAAATAAAAAGTGAATATGCTTATCGGCATTGGGGAAGGAGGTTTTATAGGGTTTTAAATAGCTATCGGCAATAGCCTGACGGCCGCATAAGGTATCAATAGGATGAAACCCCTGCCAGGTAGCCTCATCCAGCCAGTATTTTTGGGCAAACTCATCAACCGTATTGGCTCGAATATGCCTAAACTCACACAGACATTGATAAATCATGGCTTTGTTTTTGAGTCGGTTGTTATGATTAAATTCTTGAGAGGACATATGCTTAAATCTCCTTTATCCTTGTGATAGTAAAGTAATATTATATAAAATCGCCGATGACAATGTTGTCATTGACAAGCCTAAAGAGCATCAAGCAGTAGCTAACAGCGATCCCTTACCGAGCTGCGCTCGATAATATCCATGCTATATACCCTTTGATATTGAATAGCCATCGAATCGATCAACAGCTCCAGTATGTCTATGGTGCTGGCTATCATATCATCAAAAGGGTGCGCCATAGTGGTTAAATCATAATGCTTAAAGTGGCTAATAATGGTATTATCCATGCCCATTACCGATAAATCCTGCGGCACCTTAAGACCAAATTCGCTTTGGGCAACATCAATTGTGGCAGCAGCCATCATGTCTTCGCAGCAATAAATACCATCCGGCTGCCCTTGCTCAAAAATACGGCGGCTGGCAATTAAGGCCGATTGATAGGAATAATCGCCCTTTTCTAAAGCCACAATTTGGCCGCCCCGCTCGGTAACTCGCTCGGCAAAGGCTTGAACTCGTTCCCCCTCGCGCGAGACATGATTAAGACCGGAGATAGCCGCTAACTTATGATGACCTTTATCGATAAAATAATCAGCCGCCTTACGGCCAATGGCACGGTTATCACAATAAACGCAGCTAATCGCCGCATCCTGCACCCAGCGATTGAAAGAGACAATCGGCACTTCTACACTTTTAATGCTGGTGATGATATCTAAAGTAGCCGGCGAAGTAATAATTAGGCCATCTACCTTAAAACGATAGACATCGGCGACAATGTCGTCAATATTATCCTTAGCCGGATCTACCGTTAGCACCAGAGCATGGCGACCGCTTTTGCGAATTTCATCGATTAATCTAGTCATGGCTTTAGAATAAAACATGCCTAAATTTTGGCCAATCAATAAGGCAATAATATTGGTTTTGTGGCCATTTAGCCCCCTAACTAAAGCATTGGGGCCAAAATAACCCAGCTCTTGGGCTGCAGCCAATACCGTTTTCCGGGTGCTGTCTTTAATTTTACCATCCCAGCTGGGGTTGAACACTCGGGAAGCTGTCGATACCGAAACATTGGCCAGTCGAGCAATATCCTCTACAGTAGCTCTCTTTTTACCCTTAAAGGACATACGATCGCTCCTTATTATAAATATAGGGAGGGATTTCACTATTTATGAGCAGGCTATACCTTGCTAAATAATAAATACCTCCCTAAATATTTATTCGCCAATTAATAGCAAAACCCTATTAAACGCTTATCTTTGCACGCTGCCTCGATTGGTGCGGAAATAGTGGCGATCATCCTTAACCTTTTGCAGAACATCATAACCAATCTGCTTTAAGAGATGGGCAATATCCAAAATGCACCAATCTTCGGCAATTAAGCCATCCTCTACCCGCCAGAAGTTAAAGTCACGCACGGTAACCTCTTTATTCGAGGCCGGTAAACCGAATATTTTATCGCCGCTATGGGTGCAATAAATGCTGGGATAGCCACCGGATGCCACATAGTTATTTTCGTAAATGCGGGCAAAATGATTGCCATGATTAATATTGCTCATGGTTAATTGCCAGGGTAATTCGTGCACATATTCAAATCCGTAAATGCCTTTGCCGGTACCGATACAATCCGGGCCATACCAAATCATATCCTCATGCCAATAGGTGCGCATTTTAGCCAAGGTGCTTTGATCGGGGATAATGCTCTTTTCCATTTTATGCAGGCCATCAGTTAAGCCGGTGCGACACATGGCTTCGGTTAAATCCTCGCTTTTTTTACTTAAAACAGGGTCGGTTTCGCCCAGAATAACACCATCATTGGTGGCAGGTCCCGGGATAATAATTTCCGGGCCAATGGCCGGCAAAAATTTATAGCCGGCCTGACCCAATAAAGACATCAGATCATAAATCATCTTTGATTGAACAATTTTTCCATCCTTCATCTCAAAAAATTCGGCAAAACGCACCCAGGTGCACAGTTTATGAGCCGGAATTCCGCAAAAATCATTCATAAAATTAGCCACGATATTGCCACCGGTAACCACCCATTCCTTGCCGTCAAATTCGCCGGCGAATAAAAAATGCATATGTTTTTTAGCATCGGGGAAAGCGGTTAACAAAGGCTTATAGTAGCCATTGCCAATTTCTTGGCGACCATATAAGGAATCGATGGGATAAAAGCCATGATACTCGGCATCTTCATGCCAAAATTCGGCCATATAGGCATCAACATCTTGAGGTTTTAAGCAGGTAAACTTTTTCATGCAATTAAAAATGTGCTGCTTATTGGCAACCCGGTGGCTGCGCATAATTTCCAAATCAGACATAGTTCTAGCTCCTTTAATATTAGTTTATTATGGTTTAGGGCATAATCCCGGGTAGCCAGGTAGAAAAGGCCGGGATGGCTACAACCAAGGCTAAGCCGATTAACATGGCCACTATCCATGGCCAAATATTGCGAACAATATCATCAAATGGCGTCTGCGATATCTGGGCGGCTACAAATAGGTTAGCTCCTAAGGGTGGTGTAAGTAGGCCTACACAGGCATTAATCGAGAACATAACAGCAAAGTGTAAGGGATCGATGCCATATTGCACCGCCACATTTAGCAAAATTGGGCTTAGGATAACATTGATTGCCGCACCATCCAAGAAGGTGCCTAAGAAGATGATCAACAAATTTAAGACCAATAAAATCAGCCATTTGGAATCGATGTAGGCCAAGAAGAAGGTGGCTAAGCGGGTGGGCAGCTCTTCTAAGGCCAAAATGCGACCAAAGCCAGATGATACAGCCAAGATAAACATGATGGTAGCGGTGGTAATGCAGGCGCTTTTCAGCATTTCCGGCAAATCGCTAACCTTAAGCTTATCCTTGCGTTTTAAAAATCCGAAGAACAGACCATATACCGCCGCCACAATAGCGGCCTCGGTAGGGGTGAAAGCACCGCTGTAAATACCGCCTAAGATAATAATCGGCATCAATAAGGCCGGGAAGTTTTTTAGCAATACCTTAAATTTATCCTTAAGACTATAGCCGGTGGCGCTATATATATTATGTTTTTTACCATAAATATAGGAATAAACTAAAAAGCAGCTGCTAACTAAGATGCCCGGAATAATCTCGGCCACAAACAAGTCGGAAACCGATAAATTATTGATTGAGCCAAACACGATCAAAGCCATCGAGGGGGGAATCATCGTGCCACAACAACCGGCTGCTGCAATTAAAGCGGCGGCAGCGCCTTTGCTCATGCCGGCCTTATGAAGCTCGGGCAGGGCAATTAGGCCGATGGCAACAACAGTAGCATATACCGATCCGGAAATAGCGCCAAAGGCCATGCAGGAAAGCACGGTTACCATCAGCACGCCGCCTTTAACCCGGCCAACCCAAACCTTAGCTACATCGAATAGGCCGCCGGAGATACCGGCCTTAGCCATAATAACCCCGCCCAAGCAATAAAAAGGAACCGAGGTTAAAACAAAGGAGTTGGGGCTATTGGTCATGGCTCGGATAAAATAGCTTAGGGAAATGATATCGCTATGGGCAATGCTGGAAATTACCGCTAAGGCAATAGCCAAGCCAATAGGAACCGAGAGAATAGCCAAAACTAAAAATACCCCAAATAAAATTGCAATAGACATTTAGGCCACTCCCCCCTTCTTCAGTTTCAAAATATCCCGAACAATGCCTTGGATAGAGCGGATAATCACATCGCAAAAGCAAACCGGCATCGAAAAATATAGAATCCAAACCGGAAAATTGGGAATAGTTACCGCCATTTGGCCTTGTTCACGCAAAAGACTAACAATGCCCATAGCCTCAGGCAAGCAAAGTATGGCAAAAGCAATAAAGCAAACATAGCATAATATATCTAAAACAACTTGCCCTTTAGGCGGTAAAATAGCCTTAAGAAAGGTAATGCGAATATGGTCATTAGAGCGAATAGCAAAGCCAATGGTTAAAAATACTAACCAGACAAACAGGTAAAGAATCAATTCCTCTGTCCAAACAAAGGGCGAGATGGGCAGGTAGCGACAAAAAATTTGCACAGCCCCCAAGAGCAGCATTGCAACTAAAAAGACCGAGGCTATGGCTGTTTCGATATTGAGATCTATCCAGTGGAGTGCTTTTTTCATAATGTCCTCCATACATGAGTTAGCTTTAGGCTTTGATTTATCTTTAGCGCCAGATCAGCACTTTGATGGAATGGGATAAAGTGCTGATCCTAATTGCTAAAGACGGTTTTTCTCTCAAAACCAGGGGAGAAGAGTGTGGGGGAACTGATTAATTACGGAAATAATCCAATATTTCCTGGCCGCATAATTCGGCCACCATGCTTTCGGTTGAATCGATGAATATAGTTCTAATTTCTGCCAAATCGGCTTCTTCCATGGCCGAAATATAGACGAGGCTACCATCGGCAGTCATTTGCTCTAAGGTGGCTAAGATTTCGGCATCCAATTCGGCAACTGCTGCCCATTGGGCATCACAAGCGATGGCCATGGCTTCATCAAATACTTGTTGTTGTTCGGCATCCAAACCATCATAGAAGGATTGCGAAGCAATCGGCACCGGCAAATAGATATTGTGGCCGGTAAAGGTACCGAATTTTAAAACATCGGCAAAGGTTTGAATGGCGGTAACACGATTAGAGAATAAACCATCAACGGTGCCTTGCTGCAAGGCGGTGTATAATTCACCCCAAGCAACAGGGGTAGCGGTAGCACCTAGGGCTTCTAATTCGGCGATATTAATCGGGTTTTCGGCCGAACGAACCTTCAGGTTAGCCCAGGCGGCTAAGTCGGGAACTTCACGATTGGTTGTCCAAATGCTCTGCATGGTGCCGCCAAAGTAGCCAACCGGACGAATGCCGGTGTTTTTGGCCATAACCAAATCGGCCAAGTAATCGCCTTTTTCACCCAAAAGGGTATCACGAGCATCATCCAAGCTATCGAATAGGTAATTAGCATTGAATACATAGTATTCGGAAATGGTAGGCGCCAAATTGCTGGCAGCAACCGAGGTAACATCAAATTCACCAAATTGAATACCTTCGATCAAGTCACGGTCGGAGCTGGACAATTGACCATTGGGGAAGATATTAACAGTCATATTAAGGCCGGCTGCCTCGACATGCTCTTGGAAAGCCAGAAAACCGATATGTACAGGGTCGGTTTCGGTTAAGCCGTGGGGTATGCGGATTTCTACTGCTTGATGGTCGCCGCTAGGCTCGGCAGCCTCTTCGCTACCAACTTCTTCACCGCTTGCTTCGGCCGGGTCGGCAGCCGGAGCTTCAGCCTCTTCTCCACCGCCGCAAGCTGCCATCAGACCTAAGGCCATCAATAAAACTAAACCAAGCGTCATCAACTTTAAGAATTTTTTCATTAGTACAACCTCCAATTATGATTTCGGTTCATTGACAAACAATGACCATATTGTCATTGTAGCAGCAAAGCAATTATTCGTCAATAGTTTTTTTGCATCAATGGTGGATATTTTGTCCAGGAGCACTATTTGCATGCCTTGTTTAACAGGTGTTATTACTAAAAATCTTTTATCTCATTAATTTTATATTTTTTTAACAATCACTTTTAAAGCGAAACAAAAAAATAACAACATTGTCATTTTTACTATTAATTCACCGTATGCCAGCCCTGGGAACAATTGGTGCAGGCCACGGTTGATACGGTAAAAGAGCGGGTGGATAACCTTAATGCCCCAGCTAACTTCATCGCCGTAAATTACATTGATGGCATGGGTTTGCTCATCCATAATATACCCATCTGGAGCGGCAATTTCTTTAATCTGATATGCACCGGCTAGAAGTTTATCAAAGTAAGCTGCACCTGCTACATCAGTTATACCGGTATATTTTGCATTGCTTTCGATATGAGTTATCTCAATCGTAGCACCTGCTAGC
>CAYJBP010000114.1:0-7231 GCA_964368605.1 uncultured Peptococcaceae bacterium
AAGCTTTAATTTAAGGAGGCAAATATGGAAAATTACTGGCAAAAAGTAGATGAGGTGCTAAACCTAAAACAGAGCAAAAAAGAAGGAATAAGCCAGGCCGAAGCTGCAAGCCGCCTGCGCCAGTATGGCCCTAATCAGCTTAAAGAGGGCAAAAAGCAAACTATGGTGCAAAGAATTATCGATCAATTAAAAGATCCGATGATTATTGTGCTAATTATGGCCGCCTTGGTTTCGGGCATATTTGGCGAAGAATTGGCCGATATGATCATCATTATGGTGGTGGTTATCCTAAATACGGCCTTGGGCATCTTCCAGGAAAGTAAGGCCGAAAAAGCGATTGAGGCCTTGCAGAATATGTCGGCGCCTAAGGCCACAGTGCGCCGCGAGGGGCAAGTGCTGGAAATTGCCGCCAGTGAATTGGTGATGGGCGATATTGTAATTTTAGAAGCCGGCGATACCATTCCTGCCGATTTGCGCCTAATCGAAAGTAAAAGCCTTAAAATAGAAGAAGCCGCCTTAACCGGCGAATCGGTACCGGTAGAAAAAGATGCTTTAGCCCAGCTAAACCAAGGCCATGAACTGCCTTTGGGCGATCGGGTAACGATGGCCTATATGGGCACTAATATCGTTTACGGCCGTGGCGAAGGGGTGGTAACTGCCATTGGTATGGCCACCGAAATGGGCAAAATTGCCGATATCTTAGCCAATACCAATGATGATAAAACCCCATTACAGCAAAAATTAGCCTCTTTAAGCAAAATTTTATCGATAGTGGTTTTGGCCATTTCGGTATTCATTTTTGCCTTTAGCATTATCAGTGAGGGCAGCTTTAATAGCGCCCATATCCTAGAATCATTTATGACAGCCGTTAGCCTGGCTGTGGCCGCCATCCCCGAAGGCCTGGTAGTAGTGGTTACGGTAATGCTTTCTTTGGGTGTTACCAAAATGGCTAAATCTAAAGCGATTATCCGTCGCCTAACCGCAGTAGAAACTTTAGGCTGCACCCAAATTATTTGCTCCGACAAAACCGGCACCTTAACCCAAAATAAAATGACGGTAGTCGATTTTTTTGGCAATGAGCAAAACCTAGCCCTAGGCCTGGCCTTATGCAATGATAGCCAGCTGGGAGCCGATCAAGAATATTTGGGCGATCCTACCGAAACAGCCTTGATGGATTATGGCCAAAAGTTGGGCTTAATTGCAAGCCTAAGCGCCTGGCCAAGGGTGGCCGAAGCGCCTTTTGATTCGGATCGCAAAATGATGTCTACTATTCATCAGCATAGCGAGGGCAAAATCAGCCAGTTTACCAAGGGTGCGCCGGATCAAATTCTAAATTGTTGCAGCCATATCGAAGAGCAAGGCCAAATTAGGCCGCTTAATGATGCCGATAAAAAAGCTATCTTGACCGCCAATTCTCAAATGGCCGATAAAGCCTTAAGGGTGCTGGCCTTAGGTTATAAGGATTATGCGGCAATACCGCAGGATATCAGCCCTGCTAATTTGGAGCAAGGCCTGGTATTTAGTGGTTTGGTGGGGATGATTGACCCCATCAGGCCGGAGGCTAAAGCGGCTATCGAGCAATGCCATAGCGCCGGGATTAAAGCAATAATGATTACCGGCGACCATAAAGACACAGCGGCCGCCATTGCCGCAGAGCTGGGCATTTTGCAAAATAAAGAGCAGGCTATTACCGGCTTGGAATTGGCTGCTTTAAGCGATGAGCAGTTTAAAGATAAAATTCAAGATTTATCTGTTTATGCCCGAGTGCAACCCGAGCATAAGGTAAGAATTGTAAAGATGTGGAAAAGCCTAGGCCGAATTACGGCGATGACCGGCGATGGCGTAAATGATGCGCCGGCCCTAAAATCGGCCGATATTGGGGTAGGCATGGGCATAACCGGCACCGATGTTACCAAAAATGTGGCCGATATGGTTTTAGCCGACGATAATTTTGCCACTATCGTTAAAGCGGTGCGCGAAGGGCGACGCATTTACGAGAATATTCGCAAAGCGGTGCAATTTTTGCTGGCTTCTAATTTATCGGAGGTGGTGGCGATTTTTATTGCTACCCTAGCCGGATTTACCTTATTTAAGCCGATTCAGATTTTATGGATTAATCTGATTACCGATACTTTCCCGGCGATGGCCTTGGGCATGGAAAAGGCCGAGGATGATATCATGAATTTAGAGCCACGCGACCCTAAGGAGAGTATTTTTGCCGATAATGTGGGCAAATCGATAATTTGGCAGGGGATATCAGTAGCTATTTTAACTTTGATTGCCTTTTTTATAGGCAATCAGCAAAGCGGTGATCATGGGATGACGATGGCGTTTTTGACATTATCTTTATGCGAGATTTTCCATTCATTTAATATGCGTTCGCGCAGCAAATCGATATTCAGCCTAAAAACCCATAATAAGTATTTATATCTGGCCATGATTATGGCTTTTGTGATGACAATAGTGGTAATTTATGTACCGGGAATTAATGATTTATTCCATTTAATACCGATTAGCCTAAACCTATTTATGATAGCAATAGGCCTATCGCTGATGGTAATACCGCTGGTAGAAATTGTAAAGCTCATAGCCCGCAAACGCAAATTCTAAAAGTTTTTGGCTTTACCTTTTTACAAAAAGGTAAAGGTCTTAATTCTTTTAATTTTTCAATTGTAAAAAGCAAGCTAAAGCAGGCTAGCTATAAAAAGGGGCTATCGCAAATAAAACAAATTTGCGATAGCCCCTAAATTATAATCAAAAAAATCAAACACTATATAATAGTTGCCCATAGCTGGGGAAAGGCCAATAATCATTGGCGACTAAAATTTCCATTTCATCGGCAATAATGCGGGTTTCCTGCATCAAAGAGAATATTTTATCACGGCTATATTGAGCCAGCTCGACGGTATCTTCGATATCACGTGCCCTAATCAATAATTCCTCCAAATCGATGCAGCATTGATAAAGACTATTGCTTAAAGCCGTTAACTTGCCAATAATTTTTTCTTCCATTTCGCATTGCAAATCAGGTAATACCTGCTTTTGAAGCAGGGCGCTTTGGCATAAATGATGATTATACTTGCTTACAGCAGGCAAAATCTGGCGCCTAATCATATCAACCATCGTCTGCCCCTCGATATTAATTACCTTATAATAATTCTCGAGCAGGATTTCATGACGAGAATGAAGCTCTTCTTTGGTAAAAATACCATATTTTTCGTATAAGGCAATATTTTTAGGAGCAATCAGATAAGATAAAGCCTCCGGGGTAGACGGTAAATTGAGCAAACCACGCTTGGCAGCCTCTTCTTGCCAGCAATCGGTATAGCTATCACCGCTAAAGATAATCCGACGATGCTTGGCTATGGTATCATGAATTAATTTATGCAAATCTTCCGTAAAATTATCGCTTTGCTCAAGATGGGTAGCAAACTCGTCTAAAGCCGCAGCTAGGGTTACATTTAGAATTGTATTAATCCCGGCAATCGAAAAAGAAGAGCCGGGCATTCTAAATTCGAATTTATTGCCGGTAAAGGCAAAAGGCGAGGTACGATTGCGGTCGGTAGAGGTGCAAGGGAAAGGCGGCAGAGCATCTACCCCAACTTTAATCGTCTTTTTGGTGGGATCATGATAATCATTGCCACTTTCTAAGGCATCTAAAACGGCCTCGATTTCATCACCCAAATAAAGCGAGATAATCGCAGGAGGCGCTTCGGCTGCACCTAAACGATGATCATTGCCTGCCGAAGCACAAGATAAACGCAGCAAATCTTGATGCTCGTCTACGGCCTTGATTACCGCACATAAAAATAGCAAAAACTTAGCATTATCAATCGGCGATGTGCCTGGCTCAAAAAGATTTTCGCCCCGATCTGTCATCAAAGACCAATTATTATGTTTGCCGCTACCATTGATGCCGGCAAAGGGCTTTTCATGCAAAAGGCAAGTTAAATTATGGCGTTCGGCCACCTTTTTCATAAATTCCATCGTCAATTGATTGTGATCGGTAGCCCGATTGCTGGTGGTGTATACGCAGGCCAATTCATGCTGAGCAGGGGCAGCCTCATTATGTTCGGTTTTAGCATAAACACCTACTTTCCAAAGCTCGGTGTCTAAATCTTCCATATAGGCCAAAACCCGTGGCCGCAAAGAGCCAAAATAATGATCCTCCATCTCCTGCCCTTTGGGCGGTTTTGCGCCAAATAAGGTGCGTCCGCAGAAAAATAAATCCTGCCTCTTCTTATATAAATCTTTATCAACCAAAAAATATTCTTGCTCGGCGCCGGCGCTGGTAATTACCCTTTGGCTAATATCATCGCCGAATAAACGCAAAATACGCAGGCCTTGCTCATTAATGCGCTCCATCGACCGTAAAAGTGGGGTTTTGCGGTCCAAAACATGACCATTAGACGAGAAGAAAATCGAAGGGATATACAAAGTATGCTCTTTGATAAAAGCATAGGATGTGGGATCCCAAGCGCTATAACCCCTGGCCTCGAAGGTGGCTCTTAAGCCGCCGGAGGGAAAGGACGAAGCATCCGGCTCATCGAGCAGCAATTCCTTGCCCGAAAATTCCATAATCACGCCGCCCTCTTTAGTGGGGCAAACAAAGCTGGAATGTTTTTCGGCCGTAATGCCGGTCATGGGCTGAAACCAATGCGAAAAATGAGTAGCGCCGCGTTCTATGGCCCAATCTTTCATGGCATTAGCGATAACACCTGCTACAGTAGGATCTAAAGCCTGGCCAATTCGGCCGGTCTTTTTTAAGCTGGCATAAATATCTTTGGGCAAAGTTGCCTTCATGGCGGCCTCATTATAGACCATTGTACCAAAAATTTCAGTTATTTTAGACATTATTTACCTCCTAAAAAAAATAAGGCGCTGCAAACTTAAAACAAAACAAGTTTGTCTTAAGTTTACAGCGCCTTTGCTGTTACTTTAGTTATTATAAACATTTTGAGGATTATTGTCAAGCAAAAAGTTAAGATTTGAAGAAATTTTTTGATGTTTTATTATGGTAAAAAATTAAATTATTAAAATATTTTTTCGAGATTATTATTTTAAATAGATAGATGTTAGGTTTATAGTTGTTGTTTGATAAAAAACCTAAATTATAAAAATAATTAGAAAACTATTGACAAATGGCAAACTATTTGCTATAATTTAAATATCAGGAAGCAACCTGATATCCACCGGGAACAAATTGAACTTCAATCGATCGTTTTAAGCGCCAAGTTGGCAAATTGGTTGAAGGCAATGGTTTTCAGGGAAAGGCAAATTAAGCCGCCGAGTATGGCGAAGCTTAAATATCGGATAGATTAGGTTAATGGCTAGCTAAGTTTTGTTAGACCCATGTATGATTACAGCTATTAATTTAATTAATATTTGATAAAGCCGGATTAGCAAAAGCAGTAAATTAAGTAATACCAGGTAATAAATGGTAGTATTGGCAAGCAAGTTGGCCAAAAAACCAAAGCGATTAATGGCGCCACAGGCAGTTAATCAGTATAGCGGGCAGGTTTTTAGCCGCCATACAGCTTAAAGCAAGTAGATATGGCAAACAAGGGTTGCGAGCAAGAGGCAACCATAAACTACTGCAAAGCAACAAAAGCAATACAGGTAATAAAACCAACACAGGTAATAAAATCACCTTAGCAAGTAAAAGCCGCCACAAATGTACGGCTAAACCCAAACGGAGCTTGCAATGGGTATTGCTAATCCCCCGAAAACACAATCAGCTTAAAGCGAGTTTTTGGCTTAAGTTTGAACAAGCGGATGGCGCGCGGCATAGCGGAGCTTCTCAAGGCAAAAAGGATGCAGTCGAGCAGGTAGTCTGTGCCTAATCACCTTGGAGGAAGAGAACCATGCTTAAACAAAAATCCGTTCCAAAACCCAACCCAAATAAGTTTTACCAAGCAAGACCAAGCAAGACCAGGTAAGACCAAGTAAGACCAGGTAAGACCAGGTAAGACCAGGTAAGACCAGGTAAGACCAAGTAAGACCAAGCCGACTTTGAGTAAGTGATTTTTTACCAGGTAATTTTGACAAACTAAGTATGATCAGCCAAGTTTTAAGATTGCAAGTGAAGGTATTGTTTTAAAGCCTGGTTTGACAATCAAGTTAATAGCCCGGATTTTTAGGGCTAGGTGTGAGCATTAAGTTTGTTAAGCAAGCAAGTAAGTTAAGCAAGTAAGTTAAGCAAGTTAAAACCAGGCTTGGCGAAAAAGATTTACAAGTAAAGATTTACAGGTCAAGATCTTTCAATGTAAGTAGTGCAATGACTGCTTAATGTAAATTAAATAATGAAAGTTATTATTTAAACACTAAGCAACAGATTTATCGTAATATTATCCGGCTCGATTAGCCCCGATTAAGTCCCGTGATTTTGTTAAAAGCAAGGTAGTGGCAGTTGGCTTTAATGCAAAAAGGGTGAAGGGTGCCATAGTGCAGGATAAAATATCAGTATAGGCAGTTACTGATAATTACAAAGTAATAAGATTTTGCAAGATTTGATTTAAGATTCAAATATTTGGGTAAAAGATTGTGGGTTTTGGTAAATCAAAGGAGAATGAGTAGCAGAGGGCAGCTTAAATACTTTTAAAACTTTTAAAGATGACCACTTTCTGGTTTAATAACTAGCAATAAAGTTATGGTAGAAGTATTACAACAAGGAACTCGCCCTATGTAAGCAAAATTTAACTGAACAACCCGGTAGGAACAGCAAGCAACCTGATTAAACTTCATAGAGAGAGAAGTGTCAATGGAAAAGATTGTGACAGAAATTAAGTAACAAAGACGAGGATTGAAAGCTAATCTTCGTCTTTGTTATTTTATATATATAAACGGCCTTTTTAATTATTTATCGGCTGCATATGGCTAGAATCATTGCCGTTATAATAGCGCCAATTATGCCTAAGTCGGTTTTTGATTATATCGGCGAGGCTTGGCTAAAAAGCCTTTAATCAAAACGGTTTTATATTCAAACCTAGCAGCAACAGCAACCTTGCCGGCTTAGCAACCGCTATAGTAATCTGCTTAGCTGCAAAAGCATGCTGTAGTCTATCCCTTAATTTTGGCGCAAACTGCTGCAAATCCTTATTTATGCTTTTTTAACTTGCTTTTTAGCAGCAAATCCAATTAGAGTAAAAGATTTTCTGCTAAGTTTAAATAAGGGTTTATGGGGTTAATTTTTTTATTTTAGCTAGCCAACTAATCATATAAGCCTACTTAA
>CAYJBP010000115.1:0-1556 GCA_964368605.1 uncultured Peptococcaceae bacterium
TCTTAGGCGAAGCTTTGCTTTATGGTTTGGCTTGCCTAGGGCACTTCATTTTTATTTGCTGCGCAAATAAAAATAGCAGCTTCTTTCAATTTTATCAATTCGATTACTCGTTTTTGCAGCTGCCTTATATGCCTGTCTCGCCTGCATCATCTTTTATTATATAATTGAAAGAAAAAAGATTAAGGTCAAAAGATTAAAACCTTTACCTTTTTGTAAAAAGGTAAAACCAAAAACTTTTAGCATAAAAAGGGGCTATCGCTTTTGCGATAGCCCCTTTTTTAATCAAAAATTGCTTTCTTCCTTCTTTTTATTGGCTAAGGTTGCGGCACTTAAAGCCATTACTTTAGCGCCCATCGGTAAGGCATCCTCTTCAATATCAAAACAAGGATGATGCCATGGATAACAGCAACGCTCGCTGCCTGCTCCTGTAAAGAAAAAGGCCGCCGGCTTCTCTGCCCCATAATAAGAAAAATCTTCGCCGGCCAATAAGGGACGCTCCATTTCCTCAGCTTTTGCTCCTATTTGCTTGGCCGAGGCCAATACTAGCTGGTTTAAATCATGATTATTAATTACAGGGGGATAACCATAAGAATAGTTTAATTCATAAGATGCACCCCAAGCCAAGGTTATACCATGCAAGGTATCATGCATATACTCCAAAAGCTTGTCCCTAATCGCCGTGTTTAGGCAGCGGATTGTGCCGCTCATTTCCACCCGATCGGGGATAATATTAGATGCCGTTCCACCATTAATAGTGCCTATTGTTAGCACCACCGGCTCGGTAGGGTCGATTCTGCGGCTATGAATATTCTGCAAGGCCACAATAACCTGCGCCGTTACAGCAATAGTATCGATAGTTTCATGCGGGCGCGCTCCATGGCCGCCACGGCCGGTAATTACCAGCCTAAAATCATCAGATACCGCCATTACCGCACCATCAAAAACAGCTACCGTTCCTACCGGAAATTGATGGTCTACATGTGTGCCAAATACCATATCAACTTCCGGGTTTTTTAATACCCCGGCCGCAACCATATCCCTGGCACCACCCGGCTTTTTTTCCTCACGGGGCTGAAAAATAAATTTTACCGTGCCTTTGGGCGGATTCTCGCTTAGCATTTTAGCCGCACCCAATACCATAGCAGTATGAGCATCATGACCACAAGCATGCATCCAGCCCGGACGCTGCGAACGATAATTTACTGTGCTTTTTTCGGTAATCGGTAAAGCATCCATATCTGCTCGCAATGCTACACATTTATAAGCAGGGTCGCCCGGCAAAACAGCCAGCACCCCATAGCCTGCAATATTATCTGTTACCTGTAATCCCATTTCTTGCAAATGCTTGGCTACAAAAATGCCGGTTTCTTTTTCATGGCCGGCAATCTCCGGGTGCATATGCAAATAGCGGCGCCATTTACTTAATAATTCCTTTTCGATATTCATTGTTACCCCTCCGTTTAAAATTCTTTGAGCAACAAGAATTTTATAATTTATTCGGCAGTGGCGTCTTCTTCTGTAACTTCATCTTCGGTAGCTTCAGCATCTTCGGTAGC
>CAYJBP010000115.1:1656-5541 GCA_964368605.1 uncultured Peptococcaceae bacterium
CATCTTCGGTAGCAGCGGTTTCCTCGGGGATACTCTCATAAATACCCTTTAACATCTCCAAATAGCCTAATTCCTGCTCGGCTAAGGCAAAGTTGGGATCATCTTCTGCTAAAGTATCACGATAGGCAGTCATCGAGGCAATAGCAGCATCGGCATCTTCATAATTAAATAGGAAATTAGCATAAGCTTGCTGTAATTCAAAAGCCTCGGGATTTTTGGCTAAGGCTTCATCATAAACGGCTTTGGCTTCGTCATTGCGATCGAGCATTGTAAAAATATAGGCTTTGCTGATGATATAATCTAAGTTATCGGCATCTAAAGCTATGGCTTCGTCCATGCTGGTTAAGGCAGCCTCATAATCCATGGCGGCAGTTTGTGCCGAGGCCAAAGAAGAATGAAGGGTGGCAATATAAGCATCGTCTTTATCTTCGGGGATAATCGTTAAAGCATGCTGATAATAAGTGCTAGCCTGCTCATAAGCGCCTAAATTATATTGCAAATAAGCAAGCGAGGTAATAGCATCGATATCCTCTTGATAATCTGCATATAAGGCATCAATTTCGGCTATGGCTTCTTCGGTTTTGCCTTGTGAATTCATCGCTTGGCTAATGCCATCATAAAGAGCCAGGCGATTAGCAGCCTCTAAATCGGCAGGGGCTAAAGCTAAAGCTTCACGGTATGCGGTTTCGGCTTTAACCAAGGTTTCGGTATACATGGTATTATAGGTTTCGTCGCTGGTATCTTCATTATATTTGGTTTGATATAAGCTTGCCAAATACATATAAGCACCACCTAAAGTGCTATAAGTTTCCATATCGTCGGCATTGGCTTTTAAATCATCAACATATTCTTCTTGTAAAGGGATTAATTCATCGGTAGTTAAATCCTGCCCTGTTTGGCTACCACCGGCACCAAAAGAGCCAACTAAACCGGCAATCAATAATACAACAACCACAATTAATAAATTACGATGTTTTTTCGTTTGATAACGAATATTTTGCATAAACACTATAAGCTTCCTCCTAGTTTTGTTCATTAAATTTTGATATCAAGACTACACTTTATCATATTATATCTAAGCTTAACTGTCAATATAAATTTACAAAAATATCAGATTTTATCAAGTTTTTGCCTAAAAATAATCGGTAAAGATATGAGTTGTCGATAATTCTTGCTTGCTGATATCAAAATAAAACGGATCATAATAATCGGCCATATCCGGCACAGGGTCGCCCCAAGTGGGGTCGGCATAAGTCCATTCGCCATCTAAATTAATATAACTCCAGATATGGGGGCCGCCTTCGGCTATGCCGCCAGTACCTTGCGCCTCGATACCCACTATTTTGCACATAGTATTGAATAATGATACATAGGCCTGGCAAACGCCAATGCCGTTTTCCAGCATGCCATAACCATCGAAAGAGGCCGGTAAATAATTGGTATCATAGGCAAATTCGGTGATAATTAATTGATAAAAGATATAAGCCATATCATAATCGCTCATGCCTTCATCAAGAGTGCCTTGGGCAAAAAGCTCATTAACCCAGGCCTCTACCTCGGCAATCATCATGTTTTTGCGATCGATAACTTGCTGATTAGTATATACAGGGTGGTCGATATCAATAGCAACAATTGTGCCGCCATTATGGGGGGTTAAACTAACCTCGATATTTTGATAAAAGGCGGTTAGCTCATGATATTGATCAAAAATTTGGGCATGGGCCGGAAAAACCAAATCATCATAAATGCCGGCCGCTTCTAATTCCTGATAGGTATAGCCCGGAAAATCCAGCTCGATATAATCAAGATTATTAACCATCATATGCAACATAACTTGCTTAAAATAATCATAGCTAAGCTGCACTTGACTAGGCATGGCCGTTGTAATCATCGGATAAGTTAAATAATCAGCCTCTATCGGCTCGGGGGTAGGGGTTGGTTGGGGAGTAGGTTGAGGGGTTGCTTGTTGTTGATTATTGGCTAATTGCCATTGATAGCTGCGGTTTAAAATAGCGCAAATTTCGGCCCGAGAAATGGCTTGCATTGGCCGATAAACCAAACCTTGATTGCTATCGCTGCCATTGATAATGCCCTTTTGATAAAGGGTATTTAAAATAGCGCTATTAATATCAGTAAATGGCGAAATGGCATTTTCGTCAATTTCCAGGTTTAAGGCAAGCAGTACCAGCTCGGCTACCAAAAAGCGATCTGCTTCGGCATTTAAGTAGGCAATATCCCAAAAAAGCCAGCCTTTATCGATAGCATAATCATGATAAGGCTGCGCCCAATGCTCGCCGGGGGCGGCAGCCATAACAGGTGCGCCACTATTTATGGTTAGCATTTTAAGAAATTCGCCAACGGTAATCGAGGCTTGCGGTTTAAAGCTGCCATCTTGATAGCCGTTTACCACCCCATGATTTACCATGGTTTGTAAATCATTATAGAACCAATCGCCGGAGCGAACATCTGTAAAATCCTTGGCTAAAGCGGTTTGAGGAATGCTAAAGGCCATAAGCAGCGTTAAAAGCAATAATAATCTTTTAAATTTAAGCATGTTATACTCCTAATCTTAAGGATAAAACTATTTATTATTCTTATTATAACAGTTTTAATATAAAAAAGCAAATTTTTATATCAAAATTTTTGGTAAAAACCATACTAGAGCAGGAAATTTAATAAGTTTATCTAATTATATATTTTAATAGTAGGAGGATAATACTTATGAGCAGAGCTTTTGTTAAGGATGATGGTGGCTGGCAATACTGCCAGCTAAAGATGGATTCCTGCCTTTATGCCGACGAAAACGGTTGTGTATTGGATAGCTGCCGCTTTGGTTTAATCGACCCCCAACAGGAGGCTAAGCAGCCACAAAATGAAGAATAATAATTATTTGCAATTAAAAATAACCGCCCCTGCCACCGCCGAAGAATTACTAAGCTTTATTTTGTTTGGCTTAGGTGCCGAGGGTTTGGAAATTGAAGATCCCTCAATCATCGCCCATCATTTAGAGCAGGGCACTTGGGATGCTTCGGTTTTTGATTTGGCAGATTTGGAATTAGGTCAAATCATAATCAAAGCTAATTTAGAGCCTGATTTTGATTTAGCTGCCCTAAAGGATCAAATCGGGCAATACTGCCCTAATCAGCCAATTAAGCTTGAAACTGCGCTTAAGCCCAATCAGGATTGGCTTAATACTTGGCGCGAGTATTTTCCTTTATTGCCGATAGGCGAGCGGCTTTTGATTAGCCCCTATTGGCTAAATCCGCCTTTAAATCAGGAACGAGCCGTGGTAAAAATTGCGCCGGGCATGGCCTTTGGCACCGGCGACCATGCTACTACCGCCTTGGCCGCTAATTTACTGGAGCAATATTTGCAAACGGGGCAAAGGCTAATTGATATTGGTTGTGGCAGCGGCATTTTGGCCATTGCCGCCCTTAAGCTTGGTGCTGCCAAGGCTTTGGCCATTGATTATGATGCCCTATGCGCCCCTTCTATTGCCGAGCATCGGCAGCTAAATAATGTTAAGGAGCAGGATTTGCCTTTTATTCAAGGCGATATTATTAGCGATAATGCCTTACAAAAGCAGGTTAGCGATTTTAAGGCCGACTTAATTATTAGCAATATTGTGGCCGATGTGCTGATGGCTATCGCCCCGTCTATTCATAATTATTTGCGGCCGCATAGTTTATGGCTGGTTTCGGGCATAATAAAAAGCAAAGAGCAGCAAATGCTGGCGGTTTGTGCGGCTAATGGCCTGGAAATTATCAAGCGGCTTGAGCAGGACGACTGGCTGGCCTTTGCCTTAAAATTAGCGGCCGATAAGCAGGATAGGGCCAGCTTAGCAACAGGAAGCTTAGAAGCTACTAGCTTAGAAGCAACTAGCTT
>CAYJBP010000115.1:5641-7086 GCA_964368605.1 uncultured Peptococcaceae bacterium
ACTAGCTTAGAAGCAACTAGCTTGGAGGCAGCTAGTTTTGCCGTCCATAGTTTTGGTTGTAAGGTTAATCAAGAAGAGGCGGCGGCGATGGCCAATTTGCTAATTAAAGGCGGCTGGCAGCAGCTTAGCCCCGAGCAGCAAGTGGCGGCTTATGTTGTTAATACCTGTGCTGTAACCCAAACCGCAACCCGCAAGGCTCGATCTTTTTTGCGTTCTTTACGCCAAAGCCAACCTAAGGCCATAATTATTATTAGTGGTTGCTATGCCCAGCTAGAGGCTGAAATTTTAGCTAAAGACGGCTTGGCTGATATCATTATTGGCTTGGAGGAAAGAGCCGAGCTGCTGATGATTATCGACGAATATCGGCAGCGCCGATTATTATGGCAGGCTGATCAGAGTGAGCAAATTGCAGCAATGCCGCCTTTAATTAAAGTAAGCGATATCAGGCAGGCCAAGCAGTTTAAAAATTTAGCCAATACCGTTCAAGATCGGGCCAGAGCCTTTTTAAAAATCGAGGATGGCTGTAATGCCTTTTGCCATTATTGCATTATCCCCTATGCTAGGGGAAGGGTGCGCTCTTTGGCCGCCCAAGAGGCCTTGGCACAAGCTAGAGGCCTTTTAGAGCAAGGGCATCGGGAAATTGTTTTAAGCGGCATCCATATTGGGGTTTATGGCAGCGATTTAAAGCCAGCCACCAATTTGGCGGCCTTAATCGAGGATATGCTTAAGCTTAGCCCCGATTTTCGGCTGCGCTTGGGCTCTTTAGAGCCGCAGCATTTTAATCAGCAAATTTTCGACTTGCTGGCCGAGCATACCCAAATTTGCAATCATTTGCATATTCCGCTGCAATCCGGCTGCGATAAAGTTCTGGCAGCCATGAACAGGCATTATAGCATTGCGGATTATGCCGAATTATGCCAAAAACTGCGGCAAATCAGGGCAGATATCGCCTTAACTTGCGATATTATCGTCGGCTACCCCGGCGAAACGGAAGAGGATTTTGAGCAAAGTTTGGCCTTTTGTCAAAAAATCGGCTTTGCCGGGATGCATATTTTCCCTTATTCGGCCAAAAAGGGCACAGTGGCCTATGGCTTGCTCAACCAGCATAGCAGGGCGGTTAAGGCTATACGCGCCAAAACTTTGCAAGAGGCCGCCCGGAAGATGGCCACCGATTATCGCCAAAAATTTGTCGATAAACGGCTCGATTTTTTGGCCGAACAAATTGTTAATATCGGCAATCAGGCTTATTATCAGGGATTAAGCAATAATTATTTGCCGATTTTAGTGCAAGCTAAGCAGGATTTATTTAAGCAAATTGTAATGGTAAAAATAATTGACCATAAGCAAGATTTTCTATATGCCCAGCTTGACAATTAGACAAAAAAGCTTTATAATGACATCATACTAATAATTAAGACATCATACCAATCTGCAATTAATTTAGC
>CAYJBP010000116.1:0-1494 GCA_964368605.1 uncultured Peptococcaceae bacterium
TTTAAACTTTATTTATCAGCATCTTCGATGGTTTTAAGCATTAAGGCTCTTACCTTTAGGGGTAAGCCAAATAAGTTAATAAAGCCTTGGGCATCGAATTGATTATATACTTCATCTTCTTCAAATGTTGCCAAATCGGCGCTATATAAAGAATAAGGGCTTTTCATGCCGGCAATAGTGCAGCTACCTTTGTATAATTTCATCTTAACAGTGCCGGTAACAGTTTCGGCAAGCTTGTCTACAAAGGCGGCTAAAGCCTCGCGCAAAGGATGGAACCATACTCCATCATATACCAATTCGGCATAGCGCAAAGAAATTTCTTGCTTATAATGGGCAGTGGAACGATCTAAGCATAAGCTCTCTAAGCTGGCTAAAGCGCTAAATAAAATTGTGCCGCCGGGGGTTTCGTATACACCATGCGATTTTAGGCCAACCAAACGGTTTTCGACCATATCTGCAATACCTACGCCATGTTTAGCACCTTTTTCGTTTAAGTAAGCCACCAATTTAGCAGGGCTAAGCTCTTGGCCATCTACCTTTACCGGAATGCCTTGCTTAAACTCGATTTCCACAATTTCCGATTGATCGGGAGCATTTTCGGGTGTATTACAAATTTGGAGCATTTGAGGATTATATTCATGCCACGGATCTTCCAAATCGCCGGCCTCATGGCTTAAATGCCAAAGGTTACGGTCGCGGCTATAGGGGCTTTCCTTGGTTTGGGTAATCGGGATATTATGCTTAGCAGCATATTCCATAGCTTGGGTACGCGAACGAATTTCCCATTCACGCCAAGGGGCAATGATTTTTAGCTCAGGAGCTAAAGCCTTAACGGTTAATTCAAAACGCACTTGGTCATTACCTTTACCTGTGCAGCCATGACAAATAGCATCGCAGCCTTCTTGTAAAGCAATATCAACCAAATATTTAGCAATCAAAGGACGACCGATCGAAGTACCCAATAAGTATTTATTTTCATAAATAGCACCGGCTTTTAAGGTAGGGAAAACATAATCCTTAACAAATTCCTCGGTTAAGTCGCCAATATATACTTTCTCGGCCCCGGATGCCAAGGCCTTTTCACGCACAACATCAACTTCCTTGCCTTGGCCAACATCACCGCAAATCGCAATAACTGCGCAATCATAATGTTCCTTAAGCCAAGGGATAATTACCGAAGTGTCCAATCCGCCGCTATAAGCAAGCGCAACTCTTTTTATCATAACTAGTGCCTCCTAAAAAAGTTAAATTTAACTTATAAATTTACTATACATAAATAATACACCATGATGAATAAAAATGCAAGCATTTTTTTGTAAAAAAATAAATTTTTTTAATAATAGGGTAGATAATAAGGAGATTAAAGCTAATTATTAATATGCGTGTTATACATTTATGCATTAAAATTTGCATAAAACAAATATTTGCTAATTAAATAATTTAATGATATAATAATCACAAAGCGATTATTATATTGCTTTATTTAACACGCCG
>CAYJBP010000116.1:1594-7039 GCA_964368605.1 uncultured Peptococcaceae bacterium
ATCACAAAGCGATTATTATATTGCTTTATTTAACACGCCGTAAACTATAGGTCAAAAACAAACCTATATCCATACTAAAAAGTTTTAATCAATTTTTTACAAAAAATTGTGGGGTATTGGGGCAAAGCCCCAAGGTCTTAAAAGCTAAGCCCCCAAGGAGGAAAAGATGACAAAAGTAAGATTGCGTTTTGCGCCCAGCCCCACCGGGCCTTTGCATATAGGCGGGGCAAGGTCGGCTCTTTTTAACTATTTGCTGGTGGCCAAATTGGGTGGCGAATTTATATTAAGAATCGAAAATACCGATTTAGACCGTTCCACGCCCGAATCGGAGGAAAATATCAAAGACAGCCTACGTTGGCTGGGCATTACCTGGAATGAAGGCGTAGATGTCGGTGGTGCTAAAGGGCCATATCGACAAATGGAAAGATTAGCTATCTATCAAGAGTCGGCCGCCAAATTGGTGGCTGAAGGCAAAGCCTATCCTTGCTATTGCTCTGAAGAAGAGCTGGCCGCAACCCGTGCCAGCCAGCAAGAGTCAGGCCAAACCCCTCATTATAATGGTCGTTGCCGTAATTTAAGCGCCGAGCAAATTGCCGAATTTGAGGCTAAAGGGGTTAAGCCAACCATGCGCTTTGCCGTGCCCAATAATCAGGATTTAATTATTGACGACTTGGTGCGTGGGCAAGTAGTTTTTAATAGCGATCAAATCGGCGGCGATTTTGTGATTATGAAATCCGATAGTATTCCCACCTACAATTTTGCGGCGGTGGTGGATGACTATTTAATGGAAATAAGCCATGTAATTAGGGCAGAGGAGCATTTATCGAATACGCCTCGGCAGCTATTATTATACGATGCCTTTGATTATGCCCGTCCAACTTTTGCCCATGTATCATTAATTTTGGGGCCCGATCATAGTAAGATGAGCAAGCGTCATGGCTCGGTGTCGGTGGTAAATTATCGCGATCAGGGCTTTTTACCGGCGGCCATCAATAATTTTTTGGTGCTTTTGGGCTGGAGCCCCAAAGGCGAAACCGAGATTTTATCGATGGACGAAATGATAGCCCAGTTTTCCTTAGAGCATGTTTCTAAAAGCCCGGCTGTTTTTGATATCAATAAGCTGCGCTGGATTAATAGCCAATATTTGCGAGCCTTGCCGATTGAAGAAATTGCAGACGGCCTAAGCCCCTTTGTGGCAGCAAGTTATGATCAAGAGCAAAAATTATTATTGGCCGAAACAATGATTAATCATCTGGAAACTTATGCCGATATCAAGCAATTTTTGCCTTTAATCGAAGGCGATGCCGATTTGCCTACCGAAGGCGAGGCCGCCGACCTTTTAAAACAAGAGCATGTGCCGCAATTAATAGAGGTGTTTAGCAGGCAATGTTCCGAATTGGAGCAATTTAGCCCGGCTGCTATTAAAGGAGCAATTAAGGCTACCGGCAAGGAAATTAATGCCAAGGGAGCTGCCTTATTTATGTGCTTAAGGATAGCAATTACCGGCCAAATGCATGGCCCGGATATTGATAAATTAGCCGCCTTAATGGGCAAAGAATTATTATTAAAACGCCTGGATAAGGCGCTTAAATCCCTAAAATAGGAGGTTATATGATTAAGCTGTATAATACCCAAACCAAACAAAAGGAAGAATTTAAGCCCCAGTATGAGGGCAAGGTGAATATTTATTGTTGTGGGCCTACCACCTATAACTATATTCACCTGGGCAATGCACGCCCTTTGGTGGTTTTTGATACTATTCGTCGCTATTTTTTATGGAATAATTATCAGGTAAATTATGTGCAAAATTTTACCGATATTGATGATAAAATCATCAACCGTGCCAAGGAAGAAAATAGCAATGCCCAAGCTATTGCCAAAAAGTATATTGCCGCCTATTTTGAGGATGCCGGTGCTTTAAGTGTGCTTAAAGCCGATATTCATCCCTTAGTAACCGAGCATATCCCCGATATTATCGAGCTTATCGAGCTGATTATAGCCAAAGGGCATGCCTATGCGGCAGGTCAAGATGTTTATTTTGATGTGCGTTCTTTGCCCGAATACGGCAGCTTATCCGGCCGTGATATCGAGGATTTGCAAAGTGGTGCTCGGGTAATGCCCGGCGAAACCAAGCGCGATCCTTTAGATTTTGCCCTATGGAAGGGTGCTAAAGAGGGCGAGCCATTTTGGGATAGCCCCTGGGGCAAAGGCCGTCCGGGCTGGCATATCGAATGTTCGGCAATGAGCGCCAAATATTTGGGTGAGGAATTTGATATTCATGGCGGCGGTGCCGATTTAATCTTCCCCCATCACGAAAATGAGCTGGCTCAAAGCCGAGCCGCCTATGATAAGCCCTTTGCCCATTATTGGATGCATAATGGGTTTATCACCGTAAACCAGGAAAAAATGAGCAAAAGTTTGGGTAATTTCTTCCTGTTAAGGGATATTTTGGCCAAATATGAAGGCGAAACTGTCCGTTTTTATCTATTAAGTACCCATTATCGTAGCCCTATCGATTTTGCCGATGATAAATTGGATATGGCTGCTAAAAGCCTAAAGCGAATTAGAACCAGCCAGCAATTATTGCAGGCTGCCATGGCTAATGGGCAGCCGGGGGCAGGCCAAATTGTGGATGTAGTGGCCAAAGCCAAGGCCGATTTAAGCGAAGCGATGAATGATGATTTTAATACTGCTTTGGCGATATCGGTTGTATTTAGTTTTTGCCATGATTTAAACAGCTATTTGAATAGTGGCAATCAGCTATTTACCGAAGATTTAGAGGCCGCCCAAGCATTTTTTGCCGATTTTAACTATATTATGGGCTTGGAAGAGGGCAAAAAAGAGCAAGATAGCGGCTTAGAAGAAGAGCTTTTGCAATTGATCTTGAATATTAGAGAAAATGTACGTGCTAAAAAGGATTGGCCGACGGCCGATTTAATCCGCGATGGTCTTAAAGATTTAGGCATTGCGGTAGAAGATACACCGCAGGGGGCAAGATGGAAACGGCTATAGTTTTGGATAAAATAATTGCAGAAAGCCTAAATCTAAATGAGCAAGACCTTAAACAAATCCCTCCTTTAACCTTGGCTTATATTGGCGATGCCGTTTATGAATTGGCAGTACGTTGCCATGTGCTAAAAGGAGGAGCAATTAAGCCCGGGCAATTACATGCCAAAAGCATAGAGCTGGTTTGCGCCCAAAAGCAGTCGGCCATTTTTGGTCAACTGGAAAGCTCTTTAAGCGAAGACGAGCTAGCCGTTTTTAAAAGGGCACGTAATGCCAAAGGCAGCCATATTCCCAGCCATGCCAAAGTAGGGGAGTATCGCCGTGCCAGTGGCTTCGAAGCCTTAATCGGTTATTTATATTTAAAGCAAGAGCATCAAAGATTAGCCGAGATATTTGAACTAATCTTAGCCTAAAAAGTTGTAAATTGAATTGAAATAAAGGAGAATAATAAAATGGCCTATCAAAACAGTGCAGAATTTGCCTTAGCCATGCGCCAAAACATCATCAAAATGCTGGCCGAGGCGGGCAGCGGTCATCCCGGTGGTTCTTTATCGGCCGCTGATATTATCGCCCAATTATATCATGAAACCCTAAATATCGATCCAAATAATCCGCAAATGGCCGATCGTGATCGCTTTGTGCTATCCAAAGGCCATTGTGCGCCCGCCTTATATGCAGCCTTAGCCCAAAAAGGCTTCTTCCCAATCGACGAATTGCCGGATTTACGCAAATTAGGCAGCCGCCTGCAAGGGCATCCCGATATGCGCAAGGTGCCCGGTGTGGATATGTCTACCGGTTCTTTGGGGCAAGGTTTATCGGCCGCCTGCGGTATGGCCATGGCTGCTAAATTAGACAAAAAAGCCTATAAAGTATATGCGGTAATGGGCGATGGCGAAATGCAAGAAGGCCAGGTATGGGAGGCTGCTATGTTTGCCGCTCATTATAAATTAGGCAATTTAATCGTCTTTTTGGACAATAATCATCTGCAAATTGACGGCGATATCAGCAAGGTATTATCGCCCGAGCCTTTGGATCAAAAATGGCAGGCTTTTGGCTGGCAGGTAATAGCTATTGATGGCCATGATTTGGCGGCAATTAAGGCTGCTATTGAGCAGGCTCAACAAAATCAAGATCAACCTACGATGATTATTGCGGAAACAGTTAAGGGTAAAGGTGTAAGCTTTATGGAAAATCAGGCCGGTTGGCATGGAAATGCCCCCAATGCCGATCAAGCCGCCCAAGCCCTAGCCGAATTGGAGGTTTAAATATGAAAAATATAGCAACCCGTGATGCCTATGGCCAAGCCTTAGTGGCCTTAGGCGCCGAAAATGAAAATATAGTAGTTTTGGATGCCGATTTATCCAAATCGACCAAAACCGCCGATTTTGCGGCTGCTTACCCCGAGCGCTTTATCAATTGTGGCATTGCCGAGCAAAATATGGCCACTATTGCTGCCGGCTTAGCCGCCAGCGGTAAAATTCCCTTTGCCAGCAGTTTTGCTGTTTTTGCCAGCGGTCGTGCCTTTGAGCAAATTCGCAATAGTATTGCCTATCCCTCTTTAAATGTAAAAATAGCGGCTACCCATGCCGGCATTAGTGTTGGCGAAGATGGCGGTAGCCATCAAGCCATCGAGGATATCGCCATTATGCGTGCCCTACCTAATATGACCATTATCAGCCCCGCCGATGGCATCGAGGCTGCCCAGGCGGTGCATGCCGCCGCTAAGCTGGAAGGGCCTGTATACCTTCGTTTAGGCCGTTTGGCGATACCGCAAATTCATAGCGATGATTATCAATTTAAGCTGGGCAAAGGCCATTTGGAAAATGCCGGCCGTGATATAGTAATTTTTGCCACCGGCATGATGGTAGGCTATGCCTTAGAGGCCGCAAATATGCTGGCCGAAGAAGGTATCTCGGCGGCGGTGGCCAATATTCATACAATTAAGCCCCTAGATACAGAGTTTATTATTGAGCAGGCCAAGGAATGTGGTGCGGCAATAACCGTAGAAGAGCATAATATTATCGGCGGCCTAGGCTCGGCGGTGGCCGAAACCTTGATGGAAGCCGGCATTAATGTGCCCTTTAAGCGAGTAGGGGTAAATGATTGCTTTGGCCAAAGCGGCAGCCCTGCTGCCTTAATGCGTCAGTATCAGCTTATGCCGGTACCGATTGCCACCCAAGCTAAGGCTGTATTAGCCAAAAAAGGTTAAATAGATAAAAAATTGCAGGGGCATTGGGGGCTGGCCCCCAAGGTCTTAAAAAGGTTTTAAGCCAATGGCAAATCTAAATAAGCAAATCAAAATACAGGTAAAAAAGCAGCAAATAAGCAAAATTGGCTTAAAACCGGCTGTTTTGGCTTGGCCAAAACAGCCCGAAACACCAAGCAAGAAGCTAATAAGTGTCATATGCAATAAGAAGGCTAGCCAAATAGTTTTATTTG
>CAYJBP010000117.1:0-6948 GCA_964368605.1 uncultured Peptococcaceae bacterium
GTGGCGGTGTTGTAGCAGTTGATGATGGTGCCGCCTTCGTTGTAGCCGACCACGCCGCCCATGTGGGAGGCCAAGCCGAACGGGCCACCACCGCTACCGCCTGTCGTCTCGCAGTTTAAGGTGCCGGAAAAGTTGCACCGTCTATGGTGGCATATTGGCTGTAGCCAACCACACCGCCGATGCGAAGAGGGCGGAAGCTTCCATCTGTAGCACCGTGTACATGTAAGTCCTTTATCGTACCGTTTTGCACAAATCCGAACAGACCGTAGGTGAAGAAACCAAAGCCGTCAAAAGTGATGTCATCCATCAGTGCCATATGGTCAACCGTGTGTCCAGCGCCATCAAAGGTGCCTGAGAAGGGCTTGTTTTGCTTGTCATAGCCGCCAAATAATCCGAAGGGCACCCACTTATATGCGGCTAAGTCGATGTCAGCCGTCAGCTTGACGGTTTTGCCCGCAAAGCTATTGCCGCTGTTGACCTGCATCGCAATCCACGCCAGTTCCCCGGCGGTGTCGATGCTGTAGACATCGCCTTGAGCCGTTACTTCCGTGGTATGGTCAGTCCAGTAGTCGGTTGCGGCCGACACGGGGATAGACATCGCAGTCATCATACCGAGCACCAGGCAAAGGGTGAGTACAATGCTTAAAACCCGGTTCATCCGTTTCGTTTTCATAAATACCTCCTAAAAGTTAGAGTTTCATCTCTATCAAGGCAGCTATCCCTTTTGTTTCGCCGTCAAAAACAAGGAAGGATAACACAAAAATACAAGATAGAGTATGACATATAATGACATGTAAAATCAACCTCGAGCATAATTTTTAGTCAAAAATGCTTTAAGTAACCATGCGATTTACAGTAAAGCGACCGACCACAGGCAAAGAAATCGGCGTACATTTCCCCGCCAAGGAAAAAGATGTACAGGAATTTTGCGACGCACTCCACATCGCCCGATAATGACATGAAACACGGCGTTATGGCTCCTGATGGTTTCTTTAAACCATAGGCTTTACTTATTTCTGCTAAAGAAATAAATATTCTTTGCATATTTTTATTTTTTCTGCATATGTGTATTTTTGTTTTTTACTCATTAAAATACCTCTAAAGTAGTTTACGTATTTCATGTGTCTACTTTAGAGGCATCATACCAAAAGTGATTCTTCGTGCGTACTAGTTGTATCATCAGTTTGTGCTAAAATATCGCTTGTGTTTTCTTTATCGTCAACTTTGTCACCTGTAAGCGAGGTATAACCCACATAGGAAATCAAAAGAGCTAAAACGATAGTTATAGGAATAAGTATTTTTTTCAAGGTAAGTCCTCCAATTATTAAATACTTTTTACATTATATCATATTTATAATGTGAATTTTAAGTTGTTGTTATTTTTAGGGTCGACTATCGTGTTTTTTTAATGCTTCCTTATGATAGGTGTGCTCTTATGCAAGTATTAACTGGGATGTGGTGGGGATGTAGCAACTAAAAAAAACCTGTGCCTTGCTTTAATGCTGGGCACAGGTTCAATTATGAGCCAAAGAGGATAATCCAAATTTGGCTATATAAAGATTAGGCTAACTTTATTCCTCTTCAAAAGCATCATTAATATCATCAAGTATATTAGTTGTGAATTGTTCTAATTCGGGCATATCGGCAAGTTCATCTTCTAATTGATCTTTTGTTTCCTCAATAATGCTTATCGCTTCTGATATTTCTTCCTCTGTTAAATCCTCTATTCCTTTATTGCCATAGGTTACACAGCCACTCATACTAACTAGCATCAGGGTAATTAGAAAAATTGATATCACAGTTTTAAATATTTTCATCATTTCACCTCTATAAAACAAATTTACTAAGCAAACCCAACAAGGTGATAAAGCCTACTGTAATTAGGGCAATTGCCCCGATCAAGGCTATTGTGCTAATAGTTTTAGGGTCTATTTTCTGCACCTCATTGGCGGCAGGAGTTATAATGCTTTCCTTGCCCAGTAAAAGATAATCGGTACTTACATTATAAATTTCCGCCAATTTTATCACATTATTAATTTCCGGCAGCCCTTGATTACTTTCCCATTTGGAAATTGCTTGCCTGGAAACAGCCAACATTTCTGCAAGTTGTTCTTGTGAATGTTGATTGTCTTTTCTTAATTTTTGAATTCTTTCACCTAAGTTCATCATGAACACCTCCTGCATCTATATTATCAAAAGCAAAGATTGCGCACTACCAATAGTTGTTTAAACATTGTCAACCGGCAGTTGCATTTAAGAAATTAGCAGTTGCTATTGTATAAACACGCTTTTATTGCAAGCTAACTTTCCCCTAATACCAAGTTACCCAAGCCCCCCTAAACCAATATCTTAAAATAATTTTTATGATAATCAATCAGCCCATCTTTTTTCATTTTCGAAAGCTCATTGGATAAAGCACTGCGATCGGCATATAAAAAATCGGCCAATTCTTCCCTATTTAGGGATATTGAAAACTCCTTTTTGCCCAATCCCTCATAATTAAAATAGGTCAGAATTTTATCCCTTAAACTGCGCTTGGCAATAATATCTATGCGCCGATTAAGATAAAGGGTTTTATGGGCAATAATCTGCAACATATTGGCAATAAGCTGCTGATGAAATTGGCAACTTGCGCTGCAAGTAGCAATAATTTTGCGATAATCAAAAAATAAAATTATGCTCTCGGCTGCTGCAATTATTGTCACCGGGCTTGCGGCAATTTGGGCGCAGGCAAATACCTCGGCAAAAATATCGCCCTCGCCAATTTCGGCAATAATAATTTGATTGCCATTATAATCGCTTTTAATTATCTTTACCGCACCTGCAAGCACTAAGCCGACAAATTTAATATCCTCGCCTTCGGCCAATATCGTAGTATTTTTACGGTATTTTTTTTGATATGCACCCAGGCAATTGAGCATGGCAGCTAAATTAGCAGGGCTAATCCCCTTAAATAAATTATTAGCTAAAATTTGCTGATAATTATTTTCCATAATAACCTCTTTCGTTGTCCAGACAACGGAAATTATGTTTTGATTATACTATAATCAAGTTAAATTCGTCAAGGAGGTTTTACCATGAACCATAAAACCATTGATATCGACCAAGAAAAATGTATCGGCTGCGGCCTTTGTGCGCAGGCTTGCCAGCAAAGCGTGATTGCAATAGTAGATGGCAAAGCCCAAGTTACAGCGGCTGATTATTGCGATGGCTTAGGCAATTGCCTGCCGGTTTGCCCGGTTGATGCCATCAGTTTTAGCGATTCGCCTAAGCAAAAGCAAGAAGCCAAGCCCTTGCCCTGCGGTTGCCCCGGCAGTAATGCCAAGGCCTTGCCTAAACTGAAAACAGATGTCGCAAGCCATGATTTAAATACGGCCTCCGAGCTTAGGCAATGGCCGGTGCAAATTAAATTAGTGCCGGAAAATGCTGCTTATTTTAATGATGCCAATTTGCTGATTGCGGCCGATTGCAGCGCTTATGCTTATGCTAATTTTCATCAGCAGTTTATGAAAAATAAGATAACCTTAATCGGCTGCCCTAAGCTTGACGAGGGCGATTATAGCGATAAGCTAACCAAAATCATCGCTAATAATAATATCAAAAGTGTTACGGTGGTTAGGATGGAAGTTCCTTGCTGTGGTGGTTTGGAACAAGCTGCTATAAGCGCACTTAAAGCCAGCGGCAAATTTATCCCTTGGCAAGTGGTGACTATCTCTACCGACGGTTCAATCTTAGATATTTAATAAATAATAAAAATGGAGGATAAAAAAATGAAAGAAATGTTTTGTTTTCAATGCCAGCAAACCGCTCATAATCTAGCTTGCGAGGGCAAATCGGGGGTCTGTGGTAAAAAGTTCGATAATGCTAATTTGCAAGATCAGCTAACCGGCGCCTTAATCGGCCTGGCTCGCTCTTTAGAGGGCAATACCAGCCCTACCAAAGACACAGCTAAAATCATTATCGAGGGCTTATTTACTACTGTTACCAATGTAAATTTTAATAATCAAACTCTTATCCAAATGCTGGAGGATATCCGTAAAGAGCAGGCCAAAATCGTGCCTCAATGCGGCAATTGCCTGGCTGCTTGCGGCAGAAATGATAGTTTTGATATGGCCGAAATTTGGCAAGCGGATGAAGATATTCGCTCACTTAAATCGCTGATTTTATTCGGCATTCGGGGCATGGCAGCTTATGCCCATCATGCTTTGGTTTTGGGCTATGAAGATGAAGAAATTAATCAATTTTTTGCCAAAGCATTGTTTTGCTTAGGGGATGATTGCGGCATAGACCAACTTTTACCGCTAACCTTGGAAGTGGGTGCAGTAAACTTAAAATGTATGGCGCTTTTAGACAAAGCTAATACCGAAACTTATGGCAAACCAATTCCGACTACCGTTCCTTTAACAATAGAAAAAGGCCCATTTATAGTTGTTAGCGGCCATGATTTGCATGATTTGAAATTATTATTAGAGCAAACCAAAGATAAGGGCATTAATATCTACACCCATAGCGAAATGTTGCCGGCTCATGCCTATCCTAAGCTTAAAGAGTATCCGCATTTAAAAGGCAATTTCGGCACAGCCTGGCAAAATCAGCAAAGCGAATTTGCCAATATCCCGGCCCCGATTTTGTTTACCACAAACTGTCTAATGCCGGTTAAAGATAGCTATCAAGATCGGGTTTTCACAACATCGCTGGTATCATACCCTGAAATTATCCATATCGGCGCAGAAAAAGATTTTAGCCCGCTAATTGCCAAAGCCCTTGAATATGGTGGTTATGCCGAAGATCAGGAAATGACCGGCATTAATGGTGGTAAAACTGTAACAACAGGCTTTGGTCATGGTACTGTTTTGGCTGTTGCCGACAAGGTTGTAGATTTAGTTAAGGCTGGCGATATAAAACATTTCTTCTTAGTTGGCGGTTGTGACGGTGCAGCTCCGGGGCGTAATTATTATACCGAATTTGTGCAACAAGCGCCTAAAGACAGCATTATCTTGACGCTTGCTTGTGGCAAATATCGTTTTAATGATTTAGATTTAGGAACAATCGGTGGCTTACCCAGAATTATGGATATGGGGCAATGCAATGATGCCTATTCGGCAATTAAAGTAGCTATTGCCCTGGCCGAGGCTTTTGGCTGCTCGGTAAATGAGTTGCCTTTATCAATGATTTTATCTTGGTATGAACAAAAAGCAGTGGCGATTTTGCTAACTTTACTACATTTGGGCATAAAAAACATTTATCTAGGGCCAACGCTGCCGGCATTTGTATCGGCCAATGTTTTGCAGATATTAGTAGAGAACTATAATATCTCGCCTATTAGCACCGTACAAGAAGATTTGGCAAAGATTTTGGGCTAGGTATTCTTTGGGATATTGTAGGTAAATAATCAACATAAAAACCTGTGCCTTGCTTTAATGCTGGGCACAGGTTTTATGCTTAATGCAGGTAGGGCAGCTATTATATTTAAAAACTCAAACTTTTTTGCCTATCAAAATTAAACCAATAACTGCCCCAATCAGCCCAATTGGCGCTAATCTTACAAACAGCCACTCCAATGAATGGAAAGCTACTCCTAAAACAGCCGTTTCGGGATTGCTGTAATCCCAGCCCAAATAAGGGCTTTTCAATATAAATAAGATGATAAAACCTGCTGCTATAACTGCACATAAACCAATCAATAGCCCCTTAATTAATTTACGCTTACCGGCGGCTCTTTGCGATAATTGCAAGTTGATTATCTCCAGCTTTTCGGCAATCACCTTTAAATCATCAATTTTGGCTTCGACTATAGGCTCACCCAACAGGCTGCTTACCGGTGTTGCCAGTTGCTCGGATATCAAAACTAGCATTTGCGAATCGGGCACCGACAAACCTTGCTCCCATTTAGAAATTGTTTGCCGCACCACATTTAGCTTAATGGCTAGTTCTTCTTGCGAAAGGCCTTTGGCTTTTCTAAGTGCTTTAATATTTTCGTTTAACATTGCCCTAACCTCCTTTTTAGTATGGGTATATTGTACAAGAAGCAGGCCGTTGCTGCAAGCAATGGATATTAACATTTGGGTTGTTTTGGGTAAATTGACTTGGGTTTTGGGTAATGTGGATAGTTTTAATCAAGCAAAGGGTTTGCACATAATAGTTAGTCAACTTTATCCTCAAATTCAATATACTTACCACAATTAGTACAGTATCCAACTTTCTTTTTTGACCAAAACAGTCCTCTAAAATAGGTTTTGCAGTTAGGGCATCGATTAACATAAATCATTAAAGCTGTAGAAGTAACCAAAATGATAATTGCTATAATAAAAAATGCAGAAATACTATAAATACTCCCTACAAAAATAAGGATAGAAAATACCAGCAGCAAAATTATAGCGATTCTGTTTATTATAATTCCTATGTGTTTTATCATATTAATTATCCTACTTTCCGGGCTTGCTACCATAGCGCTCAATAATTTTTTGCCGAGTTTGCCCCAGCAATTCGGCATAATCGGGGTAAAAAATTTCAACTAATTGCTGCTCCAAACTGTTTTCGATTAACCACAGAATTTGGACATAACCATCAGCCGCAGGCAAGTAATCGTCTTTATTAATTTGGCTGGCTAAATCATATAAAACCAAGGCCTCATCCTGGCTTAAATTAAAGCCAACTTGCTGATTAAGCCAACCATTATATTTATCATAGTCGGGTATGGCAGCCAAGGCATTTCTAATATCCGCTTCCGAAAAATAGACATTTTTCAAGGCTAAATCTTGAGGATTATCCGCAAAACGAGCACAAAGTTGAGCTAGATTTTCTAAAGCTAAATGGGTATTATGCAGAAAATTATGTTCTTCCCCATAAAAGTAGCTGCTAAATAAATTGCAAAAATCCCCGGTTGCATAGCGTCCTTGCTCATATTCACGAATTAGATAAATTATTTTTTGTTCAGGGGTCATGATT
>CAYJBP010000118.1:0-6675 GCA_964368605.1 uncultured Peptococcaceae bacterium
TATCGAATATCGATGTTCGTGGTTTTAGTATAACATCGATATTCGATATTGTCAATAGCGGCTGCAAAAAAAAGACTGTCGCAGTTGCGGCAGCCTCTTAGTGTGTGTGAAAAACTAATTAAAGGTTTTAAATATCACGCGCCAAATAAACCATATCGGTCAACAACTTGCCAGCCTCATAAATAGGATGATTATAATTATCGGTAAAAAAATTCTTGATACGATGTGTTTCTTTAAATCCACATTTTTGATAAAAGGGGATGGTGGCAGGGCTATCTCCAGTTCCGACAATTAGCTTATCGAAATTGCCGCTATATTTGCTGATGATAAAATCAATAAGCTGTCGCCCATAGCCTTGACCTTGATACTTAGGCTTGGTAGCGATATTTTTTATTTCCAAAGTGCCGCCGCCTTCATCGGTTACAACGCAAATAGCCCTTACTTCCTGCTCAAAATAAAGGGCGAACATTTGGCCTTGTGCCAGGTATTTGTCTATCATGCTTTCTTGTTCGTCGGCTAAAAGTAGCAAGTCCAGATAGTCTTTTTTGGCTGTGATAATTTGCTTGATTTCTATTTTCGCATTTCCGCCTTGATCAATGTACATCGCTTCTGCCTCAATTTGTATTTCTTTCAACTCATCAATTATATCAGTAATTCTATTAAACAGTAAATAGTACATTTTCTTATATTCCATCATAATTAAAATCCCCCTCAAATTGACATCCAGTGAATGTCTTTTTAATTTAATTTTAGCATAAAATTAAATTAATGGCAAGAACGGAATGTCAAAAGGAGAACTTATGTATAAAAATAAAAATTATGATGGTTCATTAAATATTTGTGGACAAAATATCAAAACATTACGCTTAGCTTTACAACCAACGGTTTCGCAACGCAAATTGGCAGATATGCTGCAGTTAATAGGTTTAGATTTGGATAAAAATGCTATCCAAAGGATAGAAAGTGGGCAAAGATTTGTTACAGATATTGAAATTATCGCTTTTGCTAAAATTTTTAATATCAGTACTGATGAATTATTGAAATAACAACCTCGGCATTGCTGACAAAAATGTCCTCGGTAAACCTTTATATTGCAGAATATTTTTAATAATTTGGTCAACAATGTAAAATATCAGAAGCTGCTTGACCTTCAATCATCTTTTTGCTATAATAGTAGTAACAGAAAAGTTTAATTAAGCAACAAAATTCGACAAAATCAAGCAACTGATATGGAGGTAACCATGCCTGTACCTACCAATATTAAAACCATACTTGCCGGGCGGGTGGTGGAAAGTGCTCGGGTTGAGTACAAGGAAAGCTGGAACCCTTTGGCAGCTCTAAAAACCATTTGCGCCTTCGCCAATGATTTAGACAATTGGGGCGGTGGCTATATTGTGCTGGGGGTTAAGGAGGAAAATGGCCGTCCCGGCTATCCGCTTAAAGGTATCGATCCTGATAAAATCGATGAATATCAAAAGGATATTTTAGCCAAATGCAAGCTGCTTAGGCCTATTTATATGCCGATTATCGACGTGGTTGAGCATCAGGATAAGCAGCTAATCGTGCTGTGGTGTCCGGGTGGCGATAATCGCCCTTATTCGGCTCCAAAAAGCTTGGCCAAGGATAATAAAGAGCGAATTTATTATATTCGCAAGGGCTCGGCTACCATTATCCCCTCTCCTGATGAGGAAAGAGAGCTTTTTCAATTGGCTAATAAAATTCCTTATGATGATAGGATTAATCATTCGTCCGAAATGACCGACTTAAATATTACACTTATTCAGAGCTATCTCAAGGAGATTAAAAGCTCTTTGTTTAATAGGCTAAATACATCCGATTTTAGTGACATTTGCCAGGATATGAACATCGTCAACAGCTTACCCGAGTATACCAAGCCCAAAAATATCGGCTTGCTGCTTTTTTGCTTGCAACCGGAGCGATTTTTTCCTTATGCCCAAATTGATGTGGTGCAATTTCCCCAAGGTTTGGGCGGCGATAATATTATCGAGCAAACCTTTAAAGGCCCGGTCCACCAGCAATTGCGGGATGCTTTGCGTTATATCCAAAACAGCCTTATCACCACCAAGGTGGTCAAGCATCCGCATCGAGCCAAGGCCGACCGTTTTTTTAATTACCCCTTCGCTGCCATCGAAGAGGCCTTGGCTAATGCCGTTTATCATCGTGGTTATGATGAGCGTGAGCCGATTGAAATGCGGGTGGAGCCGGATAGAATTGAAATTGTTAGCTTTCCCGGCCCAGATCGCTCGGTTACTGCTGCCGGCTTGAAGAATTACCGGGTGAGCAATCGGCGTTATCGTAATCGCCGCTTGGGTGATTTTTTGAAGGAATTGGGCTTAACAGAAGGTAGAAATACCGGTTTTAGTAAGATATTGCAGGCTTTAGAGGACAATGGTTCGCCCAAACCGGAATTTGAAACCGATGAAAATCATAGCTATTTTTTGGCTCGTATTTTTGTGCAGGAATATTTTCTGCTTGATGATGAGGAATTGTTGGCTCAAGGGCTTATTGTGCTGGCTGATGATGATTTTATGGAAGACGATGAGACGGAAGATGGGGAGCAGTTTGAGCAGGAAGTTAGCTTGGATGGGGATGAGGAAGAAATTGGTATTGAAGGGGAATTTTCACCTCCAAAAACACCCTCAAAATCACCCTCAAAAACAGTACTTGAGCAGGTGGAATACCGGGTAATTGAAACCGGAAATTTGATAGAAAATATTAATGTTTCACCCTTAATCACCGCCAATCATGCTCAATCACCTTCAAAATTGCATTTAAAATCACCTCCAAATATGCTGCTTGAGCAGGTAGATTGTCGAGAAAATGAAGGTGAAAATTTGCTAAAAAACGATAATGCTGTTTTAATTGAAAATCACCCTCAAAATGACCAAAAATCACCCTCAAAATCACCTCCAAAACCACCCTCAAAAACAGCATCTAAGCAGGTGGCTTCTTTGCAAAATAAAATCATAAAAACAGTTATCAAGCAACCCAATATATCCAGAAAAGAATTACAAATCACCCTCAAAATTTCCGAATACAAATTGCGCAAGGAATTAGCTCGATTAAAGCAGGATAATCGCCTGGAATATGTTGGTTCCAGCCGCAATGGTTGCTGGGTTGTGCATGAGGAGGCCAAAAAATGAACATCGCCGCTTACTGCCGAGTATCTACCGAGCAGGAAGACCAGCTAAACAGTCTCGAAGCCCAAAAGAAATTTTTTGAGGAATATGCCGCTAAGCATAATCATAATTTGGTTTGCATTTATGCCGATGAGGGCATCAGCGGTACTAAGATTAAAAATCGCACTCACTTTCAGCGGCTGCTGCGTGATGCCGAGCATGGGTTGTTCGATATGGTGGTAGTTAAGGACATTTCCCGTTTTGCTCGCAATACTGTCGATTTACTCAATAGCACCAGAAAACTCAAAGAGTACGGCATAGAAACCACTTTCCTCACCGCCAATATGAGCGTGCTTGGGCAAAGTGAATTTGTGCTTACTATCTTCGGGGCATTGGCACAAGAAGAAAGCGCTAATACCTCTAAGAGGGTTAAATTTGGCAAAAAAATAAACGCCCAAAAGGGGCGTGTGCCTAATATCGTTTTTGGCTATGATAAGACTAAGGGGGATTATTTTAACCTTAAAATTAATCATTACGAAGCCAAAGTTATCCAAAGAATTTTCGATTTATATCTCAACAGCGGTCATGGGGCGAATAAAATTGCCCAGATTTTAAATGCTGAAAATATTCGTACTAAACGTGATTGTAAATGGTCACAAAATGCGATTAGTCGCATCCTTACCAATGAGATTTATACCGGCAAAATCATCAATGGCAAAGAAGAAATTGCCGATTTTCTCACCGGCAAGCGGACAACAAAAGAGCAAGACGACTGGCATATCGTGGACAAGCCCGAATTAAGGATTATCGACGATATCACTTTCGTCAAAGCCGCCAAGCTGCTTGAAGAACGCAACAAATCCTTTAATATCAGCCATCAGCGCCAAAGCAATCGCCATCTTTTTTCGACGATTATCCGCTGCTCTTGCTGCGGCTATAGCTTTAGGCGGGTCGAAAAGCAATATAAAAACAGCTATGTGCGCTGGCTATGCAGCGGCCGCAATGCCAATGGGGCGGCCTCCTGCCCCAATACCGCCAAAATTGATGAAAGTGACCTCAAACGAGAGTTAAAGACCTACTTCCAAGCCATTTTGGATGACAAAACCAATGTTATCGCCAATATTGTCAAGGAATTCAACCGCATTTATCATAGTAAAGAAGAAAATCATGACTATGAGCAAGAATTAAAAAATCAGCTTCAAAAAGCCCAAAAAAGCCGGCAAAAATATCTCGATATGTATGAGGATGATTTAATCAGCCGAGCCGAATTAAAGGAAAAAGTAGCTGCCCTAAATAGCGAAATCGAAAAATGCGAGCATAATCTCAAATTAACCCAATATAATCTTAGCAAGGGCGATCAATTAGAGCAAGTGCTAAACAACACCTTTGCCAACCTAGACAGCATCCTCAACATCGAAAACATGACCAATCAACAGCTAAAATCCCTAGTCGATAAAATAGTAGTTGATGAGGAGGGCAAGCTGGATATTTACCTAAGATTGCTCTCCGATATAGGCTTAAATCAAGCTATTCTGCTTAGCAACTACCAAACATAAAGACGTAACCGAGAGATTGCCGCAAATTAATGAGCTAATCGCAGCTAGAGTGCGGGATATTTTGGATACAAATAAGGCCGAGCGCCATTTGCGTGGTGGCGAGGCTACCAAGCGCAAATATTTGGGCAGCAAAGATTAGTTATCATAAACCAAAAAGGTTGATGCAATTATATATGCGTCAACCTTTTTATTGTCCTAAAACATTTGCATTTAGGCTCAACTTTTGATATAATAAAGCTATTATTATTAAGGAGCCAAAAATGTTCAAAAAATTCCTTGCACCAATCATTATCGCCATTTTAATGCTGCTTTATTTAGGCTTTTGGTTATATTTTACAACCCAAATATTAGCCGTAAATTCGCCTATATTCTATTTGGGAGCCATTATACCCCTAGCTTTAGGTGGGGTAATGCTATTTGTAACTATACAAAGAATTAAAGAGATAAGGAGCGGCGAAGAAGATGATCTTAGTAAATACTGATTATATAACCGGCCAAGAGCTAAGCATGCTTGGCCTTGTTAAAGGTAGCACCATTCAGAGCAAAAATGTAGGGCGCGACATAACACAAAGCTTTAAATCCCTGGTAGGTGGCGAGTTAGCCAGCTATAATGATATGATGAACGAAGCCCGCGCCTTAGCCACCAAACGCATGGTTAGCGAGGCAGAATCTTTAAATGCCGATGCCATTGTTAATATTCGCTATGCATCTTCTGCAATTATGCAAGGCGCAGCCGAGGTTATCGTTTATGGTACAGCCGTTAAATTTGCTAATGAAAGGGCTAATTGATTATGTCTAATAATGACCTTTTTTTGTTTCAAAAAAACAAAGTTACTTTTAATAATCATCAAGAATATTTAGATTTACTTTATCAAATAAAGCCATATATTTATGCCTTTGATTTAGCAGACATTAATAATAATCCAGATGATAAAATTATTAATTTTGCCCTGGATAACTGTAATCTTTTAGCTACGGAAAAGACAAGCCGCTGGTTAGGCACTATTGGCTCAAAAAAGATTATTAAATATACTTTTGAGTTTAATGATAAGTTCTTTAAATTTATTAAGCAATTTGCAGCATTTTACTTAGACGAAAAAACATTTGCCGAACTTAATGATTATCCCCATTTTACTCAAGCAGACATTGCCTTTTTTGATGCAAATCAAGATGTAGTTTTTTATGCAACTTGTCATGAAAATATTGGCTTTATCAATCCTAAATATATAAATTAGATATTTAATTGATTTAAATTTTTAACCACTATTTTATACTTAAAAATAGTGGTTTTTTATTTTAAAAAACCAGGATACCTAGCATATTTAATCCTTACTCTGCATAAATATAAAATTATGCCTTAGAAAGGATATTCAATATGAAAACTGTAATTTTAGCAGGAGGTTTTGGTCAAAGAATAAGCAATGAAAATACCCAAATACCCAAGCCGCTTTTACAAATTGGTAATCGTCCAATAATATGGCATATTATGAAATATTATTCCAGCTTTGGCTTTAATGAATTTATTATCTGCCTAGGTTATAAGGCCAATTTGATTAGGGATTTTTTTAGTGCCTATTATCAGGATAATGCCGATATTTATTTAGATTTGAAAAAGCAAGACCAGCCTTTGATTATCAAAGCCCATACCGAGCCTTGGCAAATTACCCTGGTTGATACCGGCCTAAATACCCAAACAGGCGGCCGCTTAGCTAGGGTTAAACACTATTTAAAAGAGCAAACTTTTATGCTTACTTATAGCGATGGTTTAAGTAATATCAATTTAAATGACTTGCTTGATTTTCATCATAATCATCAAAAGGCTTTAACAATTTCGGCAATTAGGCCTGCTAGTCGTTTTGGTGTTCTGGAAATTGATAATGCTAGCAAGCAAATTCTTAGCTTTGCGGAAAAACCGCCCACAGCCTGGGTTAATGGCGGATTTATGGTAATGGAGCCAACGATATTCGATTATCTGCAAG
>CAYJBP010000119.1:0-6618 GCA_964368605.1 uncultured Peptococcaceae bacterium
GTATGAGGAAATGCTAAAATTACCGCCGTTTATAATTATACTACTTTTACGGCTTCGGAAACTTTGGGCGTATAAGTTACCGCAACACCTCTTCTTGTAGGTAGTGTAATGCGAGGTAGCTCTAACGGTACATCTCCTTTCGTTTTTCGGTGTAAAAAGAGCATCTACCTTTTCGATAGATGCTCTAATCACTTGCATTTTCTTATTTGTCAGTAAAAACTGTGTCAAAATTTCCTCTTCCGTATAATACACGGGCAATATTAGCTACTTGTTTACCTCTATCCACCGTGTAGAATATCATATAGTTTTCCATTACCATTGCCCTAAGGTGCCCCCACTTGCTTTCATCATAGATACGGTATCTTTCCGGCATTTCACAAAGGGAAAGTATGCTTTTTTCTAAGCGACTGATTAAGTTTAACGCCGTTTCGGGAACAAGTAGCGAAAAAGCGATATATCTATAAATCTCATGCAAATCTGCTTTTGCATCTGCTGACATTACAACTGTGTATCTCATACCTTGTATTCCCTACGCAAGTCTGAAAACACTTTTTCCGCAGGCTCTACTTTACCGCTTTCAATGCTACTAAGCCCTTTTTCGATTGCGGCATGAAATTCCGCTTCTGACATACGGCTCATATCCAGTGGGTGCGGTGGCATTTTCACTTCAAACGGCAAGCCTTTTTGAAGTATAATTTGCTTATAAAAAATATTGATCGCATTTGATGCGGGTATTCCAAGTGCGGATAAAATCGCTTCTGCTTGCTCTTTTACATCGGGTTCAATGCGTGCATATAAGTTTGCTGATTTCGCCATATCAAACACTCCTTTCAAAGTATTACATGCTTATTATACACGATTGACCGCACAATAGCAATACATTTTCAAAATTGTTCCACATCACCTACAATCTCAAACTTTTGCTCGTCAAAGTCCTCGTCCGTCATTGCCCTCAGTTTCTCAATAACTGAGTTGGATAACTCCAAAAGTTCCGTTTCGTCCGCTTGCAAGTCACCTTGCATATCCGTAAGACTATCAATCATCTCCATGCGTGCCTACGTTGTAAACACTCATCAAATTGCTTTCCTCTACTGTAAATCTCATCATCATCGCTCCGTTTCTGCACCTTTAGACGGTGCGTTTTTTTCTTTTTTGCACCATCACAAGCCTTTTGCAAGTTTTGTGCCTGTGGCTTGTTCTTGATTTTTTCACCTATAAGGGAAAATCCATTATTGGTGAGATGTACTGTGTAGAACGGCTCCGGCTTAAAGACGGAAATGTTTGCATCACGCTCGGCAATCATCGCAAGAGTAGGTGACATTACACGCCCAATGTTGAGGGTCTGACCGTATAGGACAGAAAAAAGGCGTGTCGCATTGATACCGACAACCCAATCCGCTTTTGCTCGGCACAACGCCGCTTTTGTTTATCTTCGTCCTGTCGTATTTGCCACGCACCCCGACAAGTAACCGCTAAGAGCGATACAAATTCTTCGATTAGGGGTGCAAAAATCACCAATGAAAAAAAGCTGATAAAGGGATCGTTGGCAACCGAGCCAATTGCCATCGGCAGGTTCGGGCTGCGCAGATTCTAGGGACATTATCTAGCTAATAATCATCATAAAAATCAGAATACTATTATTGATTAGCGCAACTTTAAGCATGTTTTTAGGGCTAATAGATTTGGGGGGCGGCAAAGGATGCATCGGCCGGGGCTACAGATGCCGGCTGATATGCCGATTGATTTGGTGCTGAATTATGCGGATAATTCTTCTCCACGCAAAAATCTCCTTAATATGATAGCAAAATTATGGCCTTTTTCTATTAATAAATATAACATATATCTACACTATTTGCTACCATTTATTATTTTTAGGTTAAAACTACAAATTCATATATCAGGGGCGACAAAAGAAGGGATTAAGCTGTAATTAAAAGAAAACTATTATATGCAGATAATTGTACTTTTTGCCTGACATTATAAGATATTGCTAATATAGAGCAAGGGCTCTGCTCTTGCCTTGCATTTCTGCAGAAGCCAACACTACGGCAGGGCGAGCGGCTACAGTGTTTTGGCAAAATTTTCGGTATAAAATTTAAAGCCCCCGGCTGCTAGCCAATATCCGCAATGGTCAAGACCATTCTCTGCAGGAGATAGGCAAATCAGCCGGGCAGCGGCAAAAAGTTTATGAAGGGAGTGGGTTTTAGGTAAGCCTAAAAAAACTGGAACACCATTTTAAAAAAGAAAGGAAATAATAGAGATGAAAACTACTTTAGTAAGAATTCTATCCCTAATCATGGTTTTAACCATGATTATTTTACCCGGTACAGCCCTAGCAAATGATAATTTTAGTGATATGCCCAATGACTATTCAACAAGCGCCTTAAACAATGCCGTAGCTAATGGTTTGCTTAATGGTGCAGATGGCTTAATTATGCCCGAGGCCGACCTTACCCGGGCCCAGATGGCAGCCATAATGGTGCGAGCCCTTGGCGCTGATGGCATTGCCGACTTAAGCACCTATAGCGATATCGAGCCGGATGCCTGGTATGTAGGCGAGCTGGCCAGTGCTGTTAAAATGGGGCTTTTCCAGGGCGATGGCCTTACCATGCGCCCCAACGACCCTATAACCAGGCAAGAGGCCTTTGTTGTGCTGGCTAGGGCCTTTAATCTTGCAGATAACTCTACCAATGCCCTCGATAGCTTTGCCGACCATGCCCTTGTAGCAAATTGGGCTAAAGAAGGCCTGGCAGCTTTAGTTGCTAATAATTATGTTCAAGGTGATGAAAATGGCAATATTAATCCTAATGCCAATATCAAGCGTAAGGATTTTGCCGTGGTTATGGATCGCTTAGTAGCCCAATATCTAACCGTAGCCGGTACTTATACCGAGGTTAAAGAAGGCTCTGTGCTTATAAATACCCCCGATATTACCCTTCAAAATGTAAGTATTAGCCACAACCTAATTATCGGTGATGGCGTTGGCGAGGGCGATATTATTCTGGATAATGTAAATGTGGCCGGCGAATTAATAATTAGGGGTGGCGGTATAAACTCCATTATCATCACCGGTAATAGCACTGTGGGAACTATTAAAATTCTAAAGGTTGATGGCTCTATTCGGGTTGTGCTTGCAGATGGTTCAACTGCTGAATTTGTCTATATTGAAGATGGCCGGGACGACATTATTTTAGAAGGCAATTTTGGCAATCTTATTATTAACCATGCTGCACCGATTAAGATTAATGATGCAATAATCGGCAAAGTAACTGTAAATGCCCCAAATTCCGAGATTACAGTTGGCGATAATTCTAGCATTACCTCCTTAATTATTGCTGATACAGCTAGCGCCTCAAAACTAATTGTGGAAGAAGGCAGCTCGGTTGATACAGTTGCGGCCGAAGCCGAAAACGCAATTATTACCGGCGAAGGCCAAGTAAACAGTATTGAGGTTTCGGCTAATAATATTAGTGTAGATACCAAAGGCAGCACCGTTTCTATTGATGATGGTATAAGCGGTACAATGGTAGACGGCCAAGAAGTTGAGGGCGGCCAAACCGTCGAAACAACCGAAGATACAGTCAGTGGCGGCGGCGGTGGCGGTGGCGGAAGCTCTTCGCCTGCGCCAACAACCTATAAATATAATCTTAAACTGCCCAATATTGAAGGTGGTGTTATTGCTGCCAATATTACAGGCACTGATGAGCCCAATAGAGTGGTTCATCTCGAGGTATATCCCGCCTCGGAATATAAGCTAAAAAATATCACTATTACCGACCCAAATGGCGCACCGATAAATGTATCTATTGATAATCTTAAGTTTACCATGGATATTGAAGGCACTTATATGCTTGACGCTGAGTTTATTAAGCCTTTAGATAGCCTGGAGATTTTTGTAGTAAATGATGAGGCTAGTTATAATAGGTTATCTACAATCGCTCCTAATGCATGGCCTGCGGATGCAGATTTTGCTAAAGATGGCACAACACTTCAAAATGATCCCTGGCTGGCAATTGTTGTAGACCGCCATGATGATTATCAAGGCGCGAACCAAACAGATGCGGATAAGGTGGATTTAGACCGTATTAGCTTCTATAAAAATGAAACAGAAATTTACGAATTTCCGCAATTAAGCGGATATATGAGCACTGCCATGAGTATTTATCTGGCAGCTGACGGTGAGGGCAGAGATCAGGACAATACAAATAATAACCTCGGCCAAAAAACTTTAAGCGGAACATACACGGTAGAGGTTATCTTCCAAGGTGCAGCTTATACAGATACAATTGAATATGTACATAAGGGTGAAACATTACATAGAGTTAAATTCCATATACCGGAGGGAACAACTGCTCCTGCCGACCAGCTCGTAGTGGATGGGCAATATGCCGGAGAGCCAATTTTTGGCCTTGAGAATTACATTATAACCGGCTGGTATGCAGATGCAAATTATACAGAGCCGTTTGATTTCGAAAATACAGCAATTACTAAAGATACGGATATCTATGCCCAGCTTACCCTCTCAACAGTAGGCAGCTTAGCAGAGTTTAAAACTGCTCTGGCAAACGGAGTAAAGTATATCGATATAGATAAAAGCTTCTCGATTACAGAGCCTATTACCTTAGTGGATACACATATCCGTGTTGCAGATGGCGTAACCCTTACTATTGCTACCGGTGGCAGTATCACCGTGGGGGAATACGCAAGTTTCGCCAATTATGGGCGGGTTATTAGCCAAACGGGTAGCAATGTAGAAGTTGATGAAAAAGGTCTTCTTGCCGGCTACGGAGCTTATGATTTATCCGGTACTACTACTGTTCATAGCTTTGCTACATTTATAAACAAAAAGTCTACTTTTAATTTAATAGGTGCTGAAGCTAAGCTATTATTAAGCGTTTATGCAGATCAAAATGGCGGGCAACCCTTTGAGCACTTAGGTTCAAACGGCTTAATTCAACTTGCGGATGATGCCGTGCTAAGATTAAGTGATGTCACCTATACCCTAATGAGCGGTACAGCAACATTTACCCAAGATTTAAGATTAGAAAATGCCTTTATCGTTGCCGAAAACACAGTACTTACCGTTTATAATGGCATAACTGTTAATATTACCAATAGCGGCAGTTTAACTAATAATGGCATTATCGAGTGTTATGGCCAAATCGAAGGTACTGTAGGCGGCAGCGGCCATATGATACAAACAGTATCTACTGCTGATCAGTTTGACGCTGCGTTTAATAGTGAATATATAAACACTATCAGAATACGTGATGCGATTACCCTAAACGGGGATACAGCTTATCGCATTACCCGTGAGCTTACTATTGAAGGTGCTAATAATGGTGCGTCAATTACTCATGCCGGCTCACTTGATGACAGTAGCGACTTATATATGTTTGCCGTAAGAGCCAAAGACGGCGAAGCAGGCCAACTAGTATTGAATAGCCTTACATTAATCGCTGATGCAGGTGATAAAAAAGGAACTGTTGTTTCTGTAGAAAATGGCGGCCAGTTGACAATTTATGGTTGTACCCTTCAGGTTGAATCAACGGCTAGCGGCTCGGCCAATAATGGGGTATTCGTCCAAGGCTACGACCCAACTGACTTTGCAAGTGGTGCAACTCCCGATACCCATGCCGGATCAGTTAAAATTATAGATACCGTATTTGATATACCACATCAATATGCCACGGCCATTGGCTCGCAAATCCTAAACATTACAGATTTTAATGAAATATTTGCCAGCGACAGCCTTAGCAGAAACGACTATGGCGATGCTTATGTAATTAGGCAAAACGATTTTACCCCGGCCACAGGTACTAGCTTAGAGGATTGGCAAGCCGACTCCGCCGCTCTCTTTGCTGCTCAGTATGCTTTGCTGGAAAACGGCCAGAAGATGGCTAGAAATACCTTGCATCATTATGCTACAAACAGTGAACCCATCTACACCTTTGATATCTTTACCAAGATTGTCAAAGGCTATACGGTTGATATTTCAGGGGCAGAAAATGATGATTTCTTATTTGCTCTGACAAGTATTAATTCAGAAGCAGCCTACACCGCTGCCGATAGGATAACCCTCACCTTGACTGGCGACCAAGGCGCTGTGCCTGCTGGAGAAACTTTAACCATTCCCAGCAATACCAAGGTAACCCTTGCGGCAGATTACGGGCTTGACGTTGCCGGCAGTATCACCGTTGAAAGCGGCGGAAGCCTTGTTGGAACAGATAGTTTTTCGCGTATCGACGTAAAGGCAGGTGGCTCGATAAGCGGCGTACCAGGCATAACCGACACAGGTATTTTCATATGGAATAACAGCTGGACACCAGGAAGGCTCTAATAAAATCCCCTACGGAGAAAAGCAGTAAGGCAAAACAAAGAGGCTGCCGCATTAAGTTTGCGGCAGCCTTTTTCTTCATTTGGCCAGAAGCCAACAACGGCGGGAGCAAGCCCCCGCCTACAGCAAATTCCCTGGTAAATACAGCCCTGATGAGGTAATTGATGTTTTGGTACTGATTGTGGGTGATAGTTCGAATCCCCCAAATCAAATCTTAAAAAGCAAATGACATCTTTTTTGACTGCTAACAACAGGCAGCGAGACGCTGCACCCAATTTCGC
>CAYJBP010000120.1:0-6507 GCA_964368605.1 uncultured Peptococcaceae bacterium
TGGGTTCGGATTATATAAGTTTCTCTACCCTTTAAGGATACATCCACTAAGGTTCTGATAAACAAGAAATCAAATATCAAAAAAAGGCTATCGCAAAAATTATTTGCGATAGCCTTTTTAATTATGCAATTTCATCTTGATCCTGGGTATTAACGGTTAAGAGCAGGGGTTTTTCCTTTTTATCTACCGAATCTTTAGTAATAATGCATTTGTGAATATCGGCACGGGATGGGGTTTCGTACATAATATCCATCAGTAAATCTTCCATAATCGCCCTTAGCCCACGTGCCCCGGTATTGCGGCGCAAAGCCTCGGCGGCTATAGCAGTTACTGCATCATTCTTAAACTCTAAGTTTACATCATCCATGGCAAATAAGCGCTTGTATTGCTTGATTAAAGCATTCTTAGGCTGGCTTAATACGCTAACCAAGGCCGCCTCATCCAAAGCTTGCAAGGTTACAATTACCGGCAAACGCCCCACAAATTCAGGAATAAGACCGAACTTTAACAAATCCTCGGGTAAGATTTTAGCTAAAACATCGTCCATGCTGCGCTCTTGCTTGGTCTTAATCTCCGAACCAAAACCCATCGTGTTTTTGCCCAAACGGTTTTGGATAATCGTATCAATACCGCCAAAGGCACCGCCGCAAATAAAGAGAATATTGCTGGTATCAATCTGAATAAACTCCTGATGTGGATGCTTACGACCGCCCTGCGGCGGTACAGAGGCCACCGTACCCTCCAAAATCTTTAGCAAGGTTTGCTGTACACCCTCGCCGGAAACATCACGAGTAATCGAGGGATTTTCAGACTTGCGAGCAATTTTGTCGATTTCGTCAATATAAACAATGCCCTTCTCGGCACGCTCTATATCAAAATCGGCAGCCTGAATTAGCTTTAACAAAATATTCTCCACATCTTCGCCCACATAACCGGCCTCGGTTAACGAGGTGGCATCGGCTACCGCAAAAGGTACCTGCAAAGTGCGTGCCAAAGTTTCGGCCAATAAGGTTTTGCCGCAGCCGGTGGGGCCTAACATCACAATATTGCTCTTTTGTAATTCTACTTCGGTGTTATCATCCTCGGCATAAATGCGCTTATAATGATTGTATACCGCCACCGATAGCGACTTTTTAGCGGCCTCCTGGCCAATTACATATTGGTCTAAAGCAGCCTTAATCTCCATAGGTTTAGGGGTGTCAATCGGCTCGGGAATTTCCTCTTCGATAATCTCCTCGGCAATAATTTCATTGCAAAGCTCAATACACTCATTGCAAATATAAGCGCCTGGGCCGGCAATTAATTTTTGCACCTGGTTTTGGCTTTTACCGCAAAACGAGCAACGAGGTATAGTTTTTTCGTCCATTTTTTAGCCTCTTTTCCTAAAAAGCTTAATTAGCTTACTTTTTCTTCCTGGTTGTGCCGGGTTTTTCTATTTTATGAGGTTCTACAACACTATCCACAAGGCCATAATCCTTGGCTTCGGCGGCAGTCATAAAATGGTCGCGCTCGGTATCTAGGGCGATTTTTTCTAGGCTTTGGCCGGTTCTTTCGGATAAAATAGTATTCATTTTATCCCTAATCCGCAGAATATGCCGGGCATGAATATCAATATCCGTAGCCTGGCCATGAGCACCGCCGGAAGGCTGATGAATCATAACCTCGCTATTGGGTAGCGCAAATCTTTTACCGGGGGTGCCGGCTGCCAGTAAAAATGCACCCATCGAAGCCGCTAGCCCCACGCAAATAGTAGATACATCGCAGCGAATATACTGCATAGTATCATAAATACCCAAACCGGCCGTAATCGAACCACCCGGGCTATTGATATATAGGCGCACATCTTTGTCGGGGTCTTCGGCCTCTAAGAATAAAAGCTGAGCTATCACCAAATTGGCCACCGTATCATCAATGGCATGGCCTAAAAATATTATTCTGTCTTTAAGCAAACGGGAATAAATATCATAAGAGCGCTCGCCCCTATTTGTTTGCTCGACAACCATCGGTACTAAAAAACTCATTAATCATTCCCCTTTCCCCTTCATGTATACCCGCAAATTAGCTAATTTATACCTAGATTAAGTAGATTTAAGCTTCTTCGTCAATTTCTTGCACATTGGCCATAATTTCTTCGCTAATATCGGCATTTTGATAGATATAATCGGCAGCCTTTTGACGGGCAATGCCGGCCATAATATTTTCGATCTGGCCGTTTTTGCTTAAAGTTTCTTTAATTTGCTCGGCAGGCTGCCAGTAAGCGGCAGCGATTTGGGCAATTTCGGCCTCTAAATCTTCATCAGTTGCCTGGATATTTTCGGCCTTAACAACTTCATCTAATAACATTTCGCGCTGAATGCTGCTTATAGCTTCTTGACGATAATTTTCTCTAAATTGTTCCATAGTTTGGCCGGTAAAGGAGAGGAATTTGTCCATCTCTAAGCCCTGCATTTGCAGGCGGCTTTCCATGCCGGAAATTAATTGCTCTAAGCGATCTTCAATCATCACTTCCGGCAAATCAAATTCGATATTGGCAATGGCAGCATCAAGGGCAGCTTGCTTGGCTTTTTCTTCGGTATCTTTATCCAATTGCTCTTGCAATCTGGCTTTTACCTCGGCTTTTAATTGCTCTAAATTTTCGGCTGTTTCGCTTAAATTGGCGGCTAATTCATCATTAATTTCCGGTAAAATCCGCTTTTTAATGGTGATAACTTTAACCTTAAATACAACCGGCTTGCCGGCTAGGCTTTCTTCCTGATAATCTTCGGGGAAGCTAACATTTACATCCAATTCTTGATCTACTTGCACGCCCATTAACTGGTCTTCAAAACCGGGAATAAAGGTATTAGAGCCAAGCTGCAAAGGATAATTTTCGCCTTTGCCGCCATCAAAAGGCACGCCATCTAAAAAGCCTTCAAAATCGATATTTACAATATCGTCTTTGGCAGCAGGGGTGCCGGCTTCGATATCTTCTAAGCGCGATAAACGCTGCCTTTGATTTTCGATATCGGCATCAATGGCACTATCTTCCACTTGGGCAGAGTATTTGGTAACTTTTAGGTTTTGGTATTGGCCTAAAGTAATTTCCGGGCAGGCGGTAAATGTGGCCGTAAACACAAAAGGCTGATCTTTGGCCATAGTTACAATATCGATTTTGGGCTGCTCTACCGGCTCTAATTTTAATTCGATTAGGCCTTCTGTATAGGCACGCGGTAAAATATCATCAACGGCCTCTTGTAAGATAGCTTCATGGCCAACAAAGTTTTCCAGCACAGCCTGCGGTACTTTGCCCTTGCGAAAACCGGGTATATTCACCTGGCCGGCAATACGCTTAGATGCCTGCTTAATGGCTAAGGACATCTCGTCGATTGATACCTCGGCTTGCATTATTTTTTGATATTTTTCTCCATCGCTTACTGTAAATTTCATATTTACCCTCCTAATTAAATTACGAATATCTATGTATTAAAAATGGCATAGCAAAAATGGGCTAATATTAGCCTAAAATTCAATATTCTAGCTTAAAGATAAAAATTCCTGCTAAAACAAAAAAGATGCTCATTAAAAATAATTAAGCATCAAATTTATTTAATTGTCGTGCCCACCTGCTTCGAAAACCCTCTTCCAAGCGTAACCCGCACAGCCAACTCAAATCAGGCACCCCTACAACACCCGGGACAAATCTGCTTACCGCTGCTTTCTTCCGAACCTGACGGGGTTCACAGCAGCCCGCCGCATAGGACCCAATTATCAACATTACTTATGCAGGGCAGACCTTACAAGAAAGCCCCTCAACCAGGTTATCGACCCTCCATATAGCGGATTGAAGGTTACAAGGTACCGCTAACACCCCGCCTGGCACGACAAACTTATGAATAATTTAAGCTTGTGGTATTATAGCATATATTTTTGCCTTTTACAAGGGGTAAAGCAAATTTATTTTTAGCAAGCCGAATGCTCGGCCGATATATTAAATAAACCAATAGCTAAGCCTAATTTTATAGAAAATAATAATACCAAGGCCGAATTATAAGATTATAATTGACATTTGATCAATTTTAGGCGATGATATGAATGAAAATAAATTTTTTGCGAGGATAATATGAAAATAAAAAACGGGTTAATATATATAATTGGCAGTGATTGCCTTGGTCGTGGCGAGCAAGAGTTAGGGCAAAACCTGATGAAAACATTTTTTTATTCCCAAAGCGAGGCCGATACCTTGCCTCAAGCCTTTCTTTTTATCAATGATGGCATTAAGCTAACCATTAAAAATTCGCAGGTTTTGGATTATCTTAAAGCTTTAGAGCTTAGTGGGGTGGAAATTTTAAGTTGTGGCGCTTGCCTTAACTATCATAATTGCGAGGCCGATTTAGCCGTCGGCGGCATTACCAATATGTATAGTATTGTCGAGATGATTAATGAAGGGGAAAATGTGATTAGCCTATGATAAACGAGATTTTAAAGCAGCCAATGGCCGCCGAAGCCAATAGGGATGCCGGCTTTTATGTAATTACATTCAATTCGGTAAGCTATGCTATTTCGGCCGAGCAAAAGTTGGCTGATAAAGCCAAGATTAAAATAATACCAACCCCCCGCGAGATTGCCGCCACCTGCGGCATGGCCTTGCGCCTGGATGCCTGTAACGAAGGCGATGCCCTTAATTTATTTAGGCAAGTTGATGATGGGCAAAGCCTTTATGCTTTAGGGCCTAAGGTAGCTGGCAAGCGGAGTATGAATTTGATTAACCATTAAAGAGCGTCATGCTATGTGCTTAATTTAGGAGGCTTTATGGAATATGGCAAAACTATAAATATTGCTAAAGTAAAAAAGGATGCCGAAAATTATTATAATAGCGGTTTTTACTGCTCCGAGGCAATTGTAGCCAGTATTAGGGAGAATTTTAACTTGGATATTTCTGCGGATATTGTGATGGCCGCCTCCGGTTTTCCGGTGGGGATTGGTGGCGCTAAATGCCTGTGTGGTGCTGTTTCGGGCGGTATTATTGCCTTAGGATTGTTTTTTGGACGCAATCGCCCCAATGATAAAAAAATTAAACTATGTATGAAATTAAGTGCCGAATTGCATGATTATTTTAAAGGCCAAAATCGGGCCCTATGTTGCCGAGTTTTAACCTCTGATTTAAAATTGGGTTCCGGCAAACATATGGAGCAATGCACTTATTTTACCGGCCAAGTTGCCGAAAAAACTGCCCAAATTATTGCCCGCGAGCTTAAAATTAAAAATCTAGAATAATAACTATTAATAAGGAAGATTAAAATGAGATTAACAGAATTAACCAAAAATGCAGGCTGAGCTGCCAAAATAGGGCCGGGCGCCCTCGAGCAAGTTCTTTGCCATTTGCCAAAATTTAATGATCCAAACCTAATTATCGGTTTTGATAATGCCGACGATGCCGCTGTTTATCAAATCAATAGTGAACAAGTTATGGTTCAAACCGTCGATATTTTTCCCCCGGTGGTAGATGATCCCTATCTTTACGGACAGATTGCTGCCGCCAATTCCCTAAGCGATCTTTATGCGATGAATGCCAAGCCTACCATTTGCATGAATATTCTTTGCCTGCCCGAAAACTTGCCAAAAGCCGACGTAAAAGGCATACTGGAAGGTGGCTATGATAAAGTAAAAGAGGCCGAGGCGATAATTGCCGGCGGCCATACAATTAAAGATAATGAGCCTAAATACGGGCTTTGTGTTACCGGTTTTGCTCATCCTAATGATATTTTGGCTAATGATGGTTTGCGCCAAGGCGATTTGCTAATTTTAACCAAACCGATTGGCAGCGGTATTTTAAATACCGCCCATAAGGCCGATTTAATTTCGGCGGATGCTGCCCGTAATTTGGCCGCCAGCATGGCTTATTTGAATAAATATCCTTATCAAATCATGCAAAAGTTTAAGCCTACCGCTTGCACCGATATCACCGGTTTTGGCCTTTTAGGCCATGTTTACGAGATGGCCAAGGCCAGTAAATTATCGGTAGAAATTATGTCCGATCAGGTGCCTTTTATGGACGAGGCTGCTGCCATGGCTCAAATGGGAATTATTCCCGTTGGCGCTTATAGCAATCGTGAGTATTTAGGCGATAAGGTGCTGCTAAGCCCCGATTTGCCACTCTATATATCCGATTTGCTGTTTGATCCGCAAACCTCCGGCGGCTTGCTGATTGCAGCCCCCGAGGCCGAGGCTTATCGCCTGCTTAATGCCTTGCAGGGCGAGATTCCTCAAGCGGCTATTATTGGCCGGGTATTGGCTAAGGAGGAAGCGGATTTAGTCGTGGTTTAGTTCTTGAGGGTGCTGCCCTCTTAAGCTAGTGCTAAAATCTTTGATTTTGAATGCTGGCTATGTGTCTAGCTGTGGGTTAGCCTTGGCTAAACCCAGCTAGGCCAATCCCCCTGCAATTTTTTGCAAAAATTGAATTAAACTTTTTATTTTAGAGCTTTGATAATAGCGGCAGCTACATAGTCTACTTCCTTTAATGTGTTGAAA
>CAYJBP010000121.1:0-6430 GCA_964368605.1 uncultured Peptococcaceae bacterium
TTGCTTTATTAAACTCGCCAGAAATTCTCGGCCAAAGAACGGCCAAGAATTTTTTATGGCACAAGCTAAAGGTTTTATTTTAGTAGTTAATGAGAGGTGCTTAATTTGAATTTTTTGAAAAAACTTTTTGACAATAATAACAAAGACATCAAGCGATATAATAAGATTTTGGCCGAGATTAATGCCCTAGAGCCAAAAATAAGCGCTTTAAGCGATAGCGATTTGCAAAATCAAACCAATATCTTTAAAGAGCAAATTGCCCAAGGTGCTACTTATGATCAAATTTTGCCGGAGGTTTTTGCCACAGTTAGAGAAGCCGGCAAACGTGTACTAAATATGCGGCATTTTGATGTGCAGATGATTGGCGGCATGACCCTATCCGAAGGCCGCATTGCCGAGATGAAAACAGGTGAAGGTAAAACCTTAGTGGCTACTGCCCCGGTTTATCTTCATGCTTTATTTGGCAAAGGCGTGCATGTAATTACCGTTAATGATTATTTGGCTAAGCGTGACAGCCAATGGATGGGACGAATTTACCGCTTTTTGGGCATGGACGTCGGCCTTTGCGTGCATGGCATGAACTCGGCCGAAAAAAGGCAAGCCTATGCTGCCGATATCACTTATGGTACCAATAATGAGTTTGGTTTTGACTATTTGCGTGATAATATGGCCTTTTCGCAATCCAAAATGGTGCAAAGGCCGCTTTATTATGCCCTGGTAGACGAGGTAGACAGCATTTTGATCGACGAAGCCCGTACCCCGCTTATCATCTCCGGCCCGGCCGATAAGCCCACTGCCGTTTATGATCAGGTTGCCAGGGTTATCCCTCGTTTGCGCAATGAGGAGGATTATAATCTTGACGAAAAGCAGCGCACGGCTGCCTTAACCGAAGAAGGTGTGGCCAAAATTGAGCAGGCTTTAAATATCGACAATTTATATGATGATCAGCATAATGAGCTTAGCCATCATGTTAACCAGGCCTTAAAGGCGCATACTTTATACAAAAAAGATCGCGATTATGTGGTTAAAGATGGCCAGGTAATCATCGTAGACGAATTTACCGGCCGTTTGATGTTCGGGCGTCGATACAGCGAGGGCTTGCATCAATCTATCGAGGCCAAAGAAGGCGTTAAGGTCGAGCGTGAAAGCCGTACTTTGGCTACCATCACCTTCCAGAATTATTTTAGAATGTATGAGCGCCTAGCGGGCATGACCGGTACAGCCCGTACCGAAGAGGACGAATTCCGCAAGATTTATGGCTTGGATGTAGTGGAAATTCCCACTAATTTGCCGATGCAGCGCAAGGATGAACCTGATATTATTTATCGCACCGAGGCCGGCAAGTATGAGGCCGTGGTGGAAGATATTATTAAAGAGCATCAAAGCGGCCGCCCGATTTTGGTGGGTACGGTTTCGATTGCCAAATCCGAGCATTTAGCCAAGCTTTTGCAAAAGCGTGGCCTGCCGCATCAGGTGCTTAATGCCAAATATCATGAAAAAGAGGCCGAAATTATCGCCCAAGCCGGCCATCAAAATGCAATCACCATCGCCACCAATATGGCCGGCCGTGGTACCGATATTATGCTGGGCGGCAATCCCGAATTTATGGCCAACCAGGAAATGGCTAAAAATAGCGAGCATGAATACAGCGATCAAGAGCGTAAAGATTTAATCGAAAGCTATCGCAGCCAAACCCAAGCCCAGTACCAGGCTGTTAAGGATATGGGTGGCCTATATATTATCGGCACCGAACGCCATGATAGCAGGCGTATTGATAATCAGCTACGTGGTCGTGCCGGGCGTCAGGGCGATCCGGGCACTTCTCGCTTTTATATCTCGTTAGAGGATGATTTGGTGCGGCATTTTGGCGGCGAAAGTATCCGCAATATCATGGATAAGGTGGGCATGAGCGATGATACCGCTATCGATTCGGCTATGGTTAGCCGCTCGATTGAGTCGGCGCAAAAACGGGTGGAAGAGCGCTTTTTTGATATCCGTAAAACTGTGCTTAATTATGATGATATAATGAATCAGCAAAGGGAAATCATCTATAAAGAGCGTCGGCAGGCCTTGGAAGATAAAAATACCCATCAAAGCGTGCTGGGCATGATCGAAACAAGTGTTATCAGCTTAATCGAACCTTATGCTACAACAAGTGCCTTCCCCGAAGAATGGGATTTACCGGCCTTAATTGGCGAGATGGGGCCTTTAATTCCTCAGCCTTTGCCCACAGAGGACGAGCTAAAGCGTCTAACTAAAGAGGAAATTGAACAATTGCTTAAAGATAAGGCTTTTAGTCATTATCAGCAAAAAACCGAGCAATTGGGCGAAGAAGTTATCAAGCAATTGGAGCATACCGTAATTTTGCGCACCGTAGACAGCAAGTGGATGGCACATTTAGATGCGATGGATCAGCTGCGCCAAGGCATAGGCCTAAGAGCCTATGGCCAGCGTGACCCCTTGATTGAATATCGCAATGAAGCCTATAATATGTTCCAGGAAATGATTACCGAAATTCAATATGAAGTATCGCGCTTATGCCTATTTGCCGAGATGGTCGAAAAACCCAAGGAGCATGCCGGCACTACCAATCGTGGCCAAAGTGCGCCTGCCAAAAAGCAGCCGATTCGCAAGGCCGAGGCCGAAAAAATCGGCCGTAATAGCCCTTGCCCTTGCGGCAGCGGTAAAAAATATAAGAATTGTTGTGGATCTTCTAATAATTAATTTGTATTTAAGCCTAAAAGGGGGCTAGCCCCCCTTTTAGATTTCTATTTAGCAGCCGAATCGATTAATATAAGGAGCAAAAAAATGAGTATTATTCTCCTTGATGAAATAAAGGATATTTTAAGCAATTGCCAAATGAGGATGGCAGATTTAAGGGGGTCTCTTTGACATTGCTGCCAAGCAAAATGAAGCAGCGGCTTTAGAAGAACAAACTTTTGCCCCCGATTTTTGGAATGACCGATCAAAAGCGCAAGAAATTATTGATTTGCTTAATAAAAAGCAAGATTTGATTAAAAAGTATCAAACTCTGGAGCATGATTTGGCCGAAGCCGAAACAATTTTTGAATTAATGACCGAAACCGAGGATAATGAATTGGCCAAAGAGGCCGGGCAAATTCTTAAAAATTTAGAGCCAAAATTGGCGGCCTTAGAATTATCCTTGCTTTTAAGTGGCCCTTATGATCAAAATGAGGCGATAATGTCTTTACATGCCGGTGCCGGTGGCCTAGAAGCCCAGGATTGGACGGAAATGCTCTTAAGAATGTATACCCGTTATGCCGAGCGCCATGGCTATAAAGTGGAGATTTTGGACAGTTTATCTGCCGATGAAGGTGGCATAAAAAGTGTAACTTTAGGCATAAATGGCCTTAATGCCTATGGCTATTTAAAGGGCGAAAGGGGAGTGCATCGTTTGGTGCGGATTTCGCCTTTTGATACGCAAAGCCGACGCCATACTTCTTTTGCCTCGGTGGATGTGATGCCCAAGGTAAGCAGTGAAGATGCGGTGCAGGTAGAGGCCGATGATTTGCGCATCGATACTTATCGTAGTTCGGGCAAGGGAGGCCAGCATTTAAATAAAACCGATTCGGCGGTGCGGATTACCCATTTGCCCAGCGGCATTGTGGTGCAATGCCAAAACGAGCGTTCGCAGCATATGAATAAAGAAAAGGCCATGCAAATGTTGCTGGCTAAATTATTGGAGCAAAAAATTAGAGCCCAAGAGCAAGAGCTTGCCGCTTTACGGGGCGAGCAGCAAGAAATTGGCTGGGGCAGCCAAATACGTTCTTATGTTTTTCAGCCTTATCGCCTGGTAAAAGACCATCGCACCAATACCGAAATCGGCAATACCGATGCGGTTATGGATGGCGAATTAGATGCTTTTATCGGCGCTTATTTGCGCAAATATATTAATACCGACTTTTAGGCGGAGGTAAATATGGCTAATTCTGATTTGCAGGCCAAAAGCAATCTTTTAAAAGACCGCTTTGAGCAGGAAAGGAAAAAGTTCAAATTTTTGGCAAGACGCTCAACAATGATAATTTTATTTATCATTTTTGGCTTGATTTTTTTACAAATATTCCTTCCTTTTGCGGCCGAATCGGCTATTCGCCGCAGCTTAGGCGAGGCCTTGGCCGCCGAGAGTATCAGTGCCGATTTAAAGGCTGTACCGGTATTTAAAATTTTTGCAGGTAATGCCGATAGCCTGGATATCACTATTACTACTAATCAGAATAGTTTGCTTAATTTAACAAAACTAGAGGCCGTATGGATGCAAAATAATGTACTTGATTATTTACGCAATGGCCAATTGATGAGCACCGAGGCCCAGCCCACATATTTAAGTTTATACTGGACAGAAGCGACCCTAGTTAAATATTTAAATAGCTTACAAAGCCAAATTTTGATAAGTGGCATTACTATTGGCGAGCAAAGTTTAGATATTATTGGCCGTATTGATTTAGTCGGCAAACAGCAAACCATACTTTTAAATTGCAAGCCGCAAATTACCGATCAACAAATACAATTAAAGCTAAATAGCTGGCAAATGGAAGAATTAATTATGACCGATCAGCTTGAAAATCGCCTTAATGAAGCCCTAACTTTTAAACCTAGCCTAGCGCCATTGGCCTGGGATTTAAACTTAGAGCAAGTAATAATTGATCAGCAACAATTAATAATTTATGCTTTGGAAAACAGGGAAAATTTATGATAGAGTATCAACAATTAATAATGATTTTAGGCGGATATTATACAAGCTTAAGCCTATTGCTATTTGCCTTAATGGGCTATGATAAGCATTGTGCTAAAGCCGATAAACGCCGCTTACCGGAAAAACGCCTATTACTTTTAGGCGTAGTCGGTGGCATGATTGGCGGCCTTTTGGGGATGAAAATTTTTCATCATAAAACTCGCAAATCTTATTTTAGTTTAATTTATATTTTAAGCATTGTTTTGCATATATCAATTATTTTTATCGTATATAAATATCTACTTTAGGTTACGAGGAGAAATTATGGCTGTTTATGGTTTAGCCGATTTGCATTTATCTTTGGCTGCCCCTTTTAAAAGTGGTGAGCTAATCAATGCTTATAAGCCCATGGATATTTTTGGTAATCATTGGCAGGATTATTGCCAAAAAATATATGATAATTGGTGCGCAATTATTAAGCCGGATGATTATGTTTTGGTGGCCGGTGATATTTCCTGGGCAATGACCATGGACGAAATTTTTTGGGATTTTGATTTTTTGCGTCAGTTGCCGGGTAAGATAATTCTTAGTAAGGGTAATCATGATTATTGGTGGCAGGGTATTGGCCAATTACGTCGCGAGCTGCCGCCCAATTGTCATGCCCTGCAGTATAGCAGTTATGATGCCTGCGGCAAAACGGTTTGTGGCAGTAGGGGGTGGCTTAGCCCCGATCATCCTGATTATAAGCCTTCTGAGGATGATAAAATTTTCGCGAGGGAAGTATTAAGAATGACGATGGCCTTAGAGGAGGGAGCTAAGCTAAACCAGCCTTTGGTGGCGATGTTACATTATCCGCCTTTAAGCGTAGGTGATGCCGATAATGAGATGTTGGCTTTATTGAGCAAGTTTGGGGTAGAAATATGTTTATACGGGCATATCCATGGCTTTGAGGCCAAAAACCTACCTCCGGCCGAGTACCAAGGTATAAAAATGATAAATATAAGTTCGGATCGCCTAAATTTTAAACCAAAGCTACTGTGGGAATAAATTAAAAGTTTTTGCTTTTGCTTTTTTCAAAAAGCAAAGGTCTTAATCTTTAGATCTTTATCTTTCAATTATTTATACTAATGGCAACATCTATTAGCTAAAAATACTTAAGCAAAAGCAGGTGTTGCTTAGAATTGATAAAATTGAAAGATAACTGCTATTTTTATTTGCTACGCAAATAAAAATGAAGTGCTCTACGCAAAGCAAACCAGCAAGTAAAAAGTTAGCTTAAGAAAGCAAAGTTAGATATAATAGATGAAAGCAAAGTTAGATATAATAGATGAAAGCAAAGTTAGATATGAAAGAAAGCAAACCTTTTATCGTAAAGATAAGCAAACCAACTATTAAAAAGCCTTAAAAAAGGGTGACTATAGCAAATAAAAATATTTGCGATAGTCACCCTTTACTTGCATCATCATAAAAGCTACGGTTTTTAGCTTGATATTTGGCTGCGGGTGCCTTTTGGCTTCGCCAAAAGGCGCCCGGCTTTAAGCCAATTTTGCTTCCTTGCTTCTTTTATCCGTCAATTTAGATTTGCTTACTTAGCTTTTTTAGCCGGTTTAAAACCTTTTTAAGACCTTGGGGCGCAGCCCCCTAAGCTAGTGCCAAAATCTTTGATTTTGAGGACTAGCTACGTGCATTAGCTGTGGGTTAGCTTTAGCTAAACCCAGCTAGGCCAAACCCCGCAAT
>CAYJBP010000122.1:0-6199 GCA_964368605.1 uncultured Peptococcaceae bacterium
TAATCATAATCAAGCCACACCTTCCCGATACTTACCGAAGTTTAGCTCATGAATAATCGCTAAAATAGCTTCGTCATCGTCCCAAGATGCACTAAGCGTGCTTAATTTTGGCATAGTGCCCAAATGCACAACAACAGTGCCGGCCGTCATTTGTAATAGGGTATCTTTTCTTTTGGCACAAATTAGTGCTAAGTTTCCTAGTTGTTTCATTAATTATCATCCCTTCATTTTTAGTTTAAGCCACATACTGCAAATTCTTCACCTTGGCCCATTTATACAAAAAATCATTAACTTCATCTGTCGGCGCACCATTATTATCACCACGAGCTTGGGCTATGGTATTGCCCTTTACCTGCAATGTATAATAAGGCTCGGCTGGATTATCAGCTTTGCGTAAAAACAGAATGATATACTTCTTGTCAGCCACTGCTGCAACTGAATTTTTCACACAATGATGCAAAATCTGCCCTTCGCTAACAATTTCAGCAGCAGTTTTAGGAGGCAAGATAGTCAGATTATCCATTTGATAATAATATTGCTCTAATAAACATTGATAAGATTGGCCAATAGCCTGATTATAAGCTTCAACCTGTTTAATCTCCAACATATTGCTGGCATTATCATGGGCTTCGTCTAGCTTACGGGGGAAAAGAATAAAACTATCCGTCAAATCATAGTCCAAATCCTCACAAAAGCTGATATAATCTTTATACCTGCCAAAAACTATACGCAAATTCTCAAATTGCTTATTGCCATAACGATTGGCCTTGTTTTTAAGCAATTGATATTGTTTGCTTAAATAAACCATTAGCTTATGCGGTGTGGCATATTTTAGTATTCTTACCAAATCTTCGATATCATGAATACTAATCTCATATTGAGAGCACCAGTACAAAAGCTGCGGATTAGGCTGAATACCTTCTAAACGCATTAATTGCAATAACTTCAACTCTCGCATACCGATATAGTCTTGCTGTAAAAAAGGAATATCGGCTTTATCTAAACCCAATACCTCTTTTAAAGTTCGTCCTTGAGTATTAATAAATTCATCCGGCTTATTAAATCTAAGGCTGTAAGCAGCATAACAAGCAATCTTATTCAGCCCCAATTTCACCAGATATTCCAAAAATGGCAGATGATAATAACTTGTTAAATAAGTAGCTACCTCTAATTCTTCACGGTCAAATAGATAAAATTGCTTTAACTGTGAATATTGCCATATTGTGCCTTGCAATTCTTGGGCTAAATTACGATGATAAAGATGACCGCAAGTTTCAGCATAAAAATTCCTTTGATAATAACTGCGAAAAGGTGCAAGACCGTTTTTCCAAGGGGTTGAATCCGTGAATTCATATTTGTAATGAAATGGCGTAAACTTTAAATCCCCTAATTTATCTTTAGTCAGGAAAATTCGCATGGCTTCATGCAAAGTTATTTTTGGATTATCTTCATGCTGATAATGAGCATAGTATTTTAAAATCCGAACCACCACTTCGGTAGCGGAAATTTGCTGTACCACTTGCAGAGTGCCAAAATCGCTTATCCGTCCACGACGTTTGCGAGATTTGCAAATCGCTGCTCGCCGGCATTTAGGGCAAAAAGCTTGCTCATTATATTTAGGGTGCTTGATGATAATATCTTGCTTGCAAGAAGAACAATAAGCAGCTATATTGCCTCTACCTCGATTATAACTGTAAAAGAGATAGGTTGGTAATATTTCCGTCCGCAAAAAGCTGTTTATATCACGCGGTAAGCTCTTGATTGATTTCATCTTGGCAATTATTTTGCGCTGCTTTTTGTGACGAGCTGCCAGAAATTGCTTATCCTTAATCTGCTTTTGCAATTCATCTAAAGCAGCAAAACCCAGTGCCTTATTACGGCAAAAATCGGTTATCCGCTTTTGATCGGCTAAACTAATAAATGAACACTTTTTAGTAAAATGCCAATCCCGATCTATTTCATCAGTACGAGCAGTGCGCCATTGATATTGATCATTGGCGCATCTTTTTAAGGTAGCAAAATCCGTTTTACGCTGGAAAACAATATAAGTCGGTTTAAAGTCAGCTTGCAATAAAGCTTCACGCTGATAAATATAAACGATTAAATAGCGTTTACCGGCAATATTTTTGACAGCGGTATGGATTAAATACTCTACTTGTTGAACATAAAGCAAGCCATTATCTTTGGTTATTGCCAATTTGGGCAAAGCTAAAGCCCTGCAAGCCCTTTTATTGACGCTCATGGCTTATTCACCTCCTGCCATTTGCTCTAAGAGGGATAATTGCTCGGCTTGGTTTGGTATTGCTTCTAAGATAGTTGGCTGATTTTCTTGGATAGTGGGAGCAGATTTTTTAGATGTAGATTTTTTGCTTTTAGAAGAAGCGCTATAGGGCTTAGGCACAAATTTTTCCTCTTTGGCCAAATCCTCCGGGGCATCTAAATCAAGAAAATAATCTTCAGCCCATTTATAGCAAAGCTGATCGGGAACATCACTGCCATAACCACCGCCCAAGGCTTGTTCATTATTAGCCTCCATTTCCTGCTTGATATAATCTTTTGCCATACGAGTAATATAGCGAAAACAATTAACCATGCTCTTTTGAGGGTGCAGGCTATGCCGGGCTAAGTTCAAGTCCAAGGCGCATTTATTTTGAATATGCTCACTAACGCAGATTTTCATATTGCGCCTGGTGAGAATTTCCGTACCTGTATCAATATGAGCGGTTGCCGCTTGAATAAGCTGATCATCACTTAGACAAACTGCCGTTTCCCATTGCATAAATAATTCTTCCTTTTTGGCATTTTGCTTAGCTTCCCATTCGGCTTTACGCTGGGCTTCTTGTTCTTCATGCTCTTTTTTCTTTTGAGCTTCGGAATTACTTAACTTTACTGTATCCATTATTCCTCCTAATACAAAAAGAAGATATCACAAAAAGTGATATCTTCTTTACTTGATATTATAATATAATCATTGATATAACTCTGTTTTACATTCAGCAGAGTTAGGTTCTAATAAACATTAATTAGCACATACTAGCGTTCGCTCAATCCATTGTCATTGTTGCCATTAGGTTGGTTTTCTAACTTTTTGGTAGTCAAAAAACTTTGGACTATAGTTGCCGCAATAACGAGAAGCCCATCATCAGCCACGCCTACTACTGGAAGGGCATCAGGAACTAAGTCCACAGGAAAACCTAGGTAAACTAAGGCAATCCAAAAAAGTGGATTTGCTGCTACTTGTTTAACATACTTCATCAGCATCACCCTTTCATTATAAAGAAAACAATTTCATGACACTAAAACGTATATATATTATAATCTAAATACGACATAATGTCAAATTATCAAAATTAAGGTATGGTTTATTGACCTTATAGCAATACCGCAGTACGATATTTTTCTAAGAATGAAGGAATGCTATCAATTCACATATCACTTATTATTGTATTAAGTCAAGCCGGTAATTGTTCACGATCACCGTTAATCGTTGAGGCGGTAATGCTAAAACCTTGAGCGGTATCATTAACCGCATAACCCGACTCAACATAATTATCTTCTTGACGAAACTCGGCATCGGCTGCTCTTTGTTGTAAAATTAGCTTGATTTGACTGCGGAAATCATCGGCATAGGCCTTAACTTCCATCAGCTTCTCACCACTAAAATCACCAATTTTTTTAAAAGTGGCGACACTATAGAGCTGACTGCCGTTTTCTTCTCGTTTAAGCCCGATTTGAACCAGTGAACCATAAGTAGCTCGCCGTCTGGTAGCAAAGGCTGAATTAAAGAAATCATTGTACGGACGAATACTGGTCGGCGGCAAAGATAATTGTAAAGGTAAAAATTCACCGTCACGCAAAAGATAGAGCACACGCATATTTTTACAAGCCTTGCCTCGTCCTTCCTTACCTGTACCAAACTGATTATGGGGGCAAGCAGAACAAAGTCCACCGGGATCGCCACTACCTAATTTGCCATCAACCGTTGAGCAAAGCGGCAAACTATTATCATCATATTCGCTGCCTTCCTGCCAATAAGCACCGGCAGCATGATTATAAAGAATTATCCCTTCTAAGAACTTGCTATAATCGGGGTTTTCCGGGTCATCGCCGGATATTTCAAATTGCAAACCACCGCTACCGGGGATTTTGACCTTTTGAAATGAAATGCGTAAACCCTCCATATCCTCTTGCAAATCCTCTTTAGAAAATACATCATCGGTATTTAATGCCGGAAGCCGGAAATTCTCCATAGTTGTTAAAGCGGTATTAGTCATTTTTCTTTCCTCCATTTAATTTAATATTTTAGCTTGTAGCGTAAAAAAACTCGAACCAAAACGGTTTTGCACTCAAACTCAGCGGCATCTAGCGGCCTTGCCGTCACTTCTCGTAGCGCTGCTACGAAAAGCGCCGTCAATCCCACTATCTATCCACTAATTTTGGCGCAAAACTGCTTCGCACCCTTGTTTAGGCTGCAAAGTTTCTTGTTTTAGCTAATATGTAATCAAAAAATACAATTTAACTATTTATTAATAAATTGTGTAGCCTAAACAAGAGCGTATGGGTTCAAGTCCTTTCACGCTAAGCGGCTTGATTAATATGTTGCCATTGTTTTTTAGTCATAGTTAAAACATTATAGCCAATGCTTTCCAAATCGCTGGCACGATCATAGCTGTCTACATCTTGGCTATAACGGGTTACAGCATTGGATAAACCGTATAGGCTTAAATCATTGCCGGTAATTAAATGCTGTAAAACACCTTCGCTCTCATTATCGGTAATATTGAAGGTACGGGCAGCAAGTTTAACTACACCAGGTACATCAGCGGTATTTAGCTTAGCATCTTTTGCTTCACGCATAATTTTAACTACTTTATGAAAAGCAATTTCATCAACCGCTGCTCTTACCGTATCTTGCACCTTCAACATAAAAGCCTTATCATCGGCCGCCAAAGTTTCATCACGATAGATTTGAAAATTATTATCGGTAGACATCACTCGACCAACATGGTTTTTGCGAATAGCGGCATCATTAACCACCATGCCATTACTGCATACCAAGCGATAAATCAAAGGCTCTACCGAAAAGGCACTTTGCCCGACCTCGCTGTTTTTTATCACCATGCCGGCCTGCACAATATCCCCCGGCACAACTTCTGTTTCCAAACGGGGATTGACTACCTTGATATACATATTGCTATCGGTAATCTGGCAACTTTCAAATCTAGCCCCTTCAATCTCGCCGATAACCGGTAATACAGCTTCGGCTATATCATGATTATCTATGCGACGATAACGATTGCTAAGATAAGCCCGGGCTTTGCCGTCTAAAGTGCGAATCATGCGTTCATTAGGTTCGTTTTGAAACCAGTGATTGATATTATAAGCCAGCAATTGAGGGGATTTTTCCAGCATTGTATTATAATACTTAGCCGGTATCCCCAAATGATTACCAATCTGCCGATGAGCAATTAAGCCCACATCCAGTGGCTCAACGCAATCATTATGGGTTTTGTCCAGCAAACGCATTATCAGATTATTGTCATAACCCTCCACCTGTAGATGAGGGGTTTGCACCATATAATCGACTTTCGCTGTTTGTTGGCGCATAATTTCTTCAGCCAATTCCAAAATAGTTTGACCTTCTTTCATAAATAATGCTCCTTTCGGTTATATTTACCAGGTTAAAGCTAATTCAAAATCATTAGCAGTGGCTGCTAATCCTTCTTTTTCAAATAGCTTAACCAAGCTATGCCAATCGGCTTTGGCCGGAAAATTGGCCAAATTTTGGGTCTTAATCTCATTTTCTTCCTGCTGGATGCAGATATCGCCATTATCCTTAATTGTTAAACTGCTATGCCCTTTGGAATTGAGGTCGGCAATTAAGTTTTCCAAAACCGCTTTGCCTTGTTGCTCATACCAGATTTGCGGATTAGCTACTTCATAAATAGCCGTTCCGATTTTAGGAGGCTGATTGGAATTGCTATCCGCAAGCAAAGGTACAATATTCATCATTTCGCATTTGATATTGGCTCGGTTATCAAAGGTGATAGCTGCAAAATTAAAATCCGGAACATTAAAAACTTTGATCCGGGCTATGCCGCCATCAATAATAAACTTAGCCGGCTTTTCCTCGCACCATTCCCAGATTACATAGGGATAAACAGCTTGCAAATAGGCCGAAATACGAAAGTTGACATGG
>CAYJBP010000123.1:0-6184 GCA_964368605.1 uncultured Peptococcaceae bacterium
TTCGGGTCATCAGGATCATTCGGGTCATCAGGGTCATTCGGATCATCAGGATCGGTAGGTGGAAGTTTGCTATTTGTTGCCGTTAATTCCAGGGTGACATCCTTCGTAATTTCGATTTGAATGCCATTTTTGCTATTATTATCATAATCATCAATGCCTGCTAGGCTTGATGCCAGATAACCAAGCGGTGCTTTAGTTTCGGTAATGGTATAAATACCGATAGGAATATTTGTGGCTTCGTATAAGCCATCAAAATCAACTTCCTCAGCTGCATCAACAATTATTATTTGACTACTATCAACCGTACTGGTTAGGGTAAATTCAGCCCCTTTTAATACGGTTGGGCTGCTATTTATGGCCTCGGTTTTAGTAATCGCGATACTGCCTAAATCGCTGGGCGGCGGGGTATCATCATCGGGGTCGCTAATATTACCTATAAAGGGCAGCCAGTGTATTTCATTATTGGTATTTTCCTGATAAAGATTATTGCTGATGATTGTACCATTGGTATTAGCCTCGGTGCCTAATAAGGATATATTGCTGCTTGGTGCCAATATAGAGCCGGTAAAGGTATGGTTTAGCGTAATATCATCAATAGTATCGGCAAATACCCATAAAATTCTTTGGGCTTTTTGAGTGGTTTCATCATCTAAGGCACCGGTAAATACTACTTGATTAGCATCGATATATTCATTTAAATAGCTGCCATTCATTTCTACCGAATCACCTGTTACCAAGATAACCAAGGCATTGCTATTATTAGCAAAACCATTATAGCGGATAATATTTACATCGGCAAGCTCGGCCGCATCAATGGTAAAAAGGCTTGTTTCGGCAGTGATATTAAAAGTAAGACTTATATCTGTACCATTAGTTTCCGATTCTATTTTAGCTAAAGAGCCGGCTCTAGCAATTAAATCCCTAGCTAAGCCCTGATAATAACCTTTAGCATCGGCTATTAAATTGCTAAAATAATCACTATCGGCCGGAATAATAAAATGCTCGGCAGGATCTGCTGGCGGATAAATATTAAATGGATGCGGTGTTTCCTCGGTATAAATACTTGCATCATAAACAATATCGCCATTATAGACATCCGTTTTTTGCTCGGTATTAAGTACCTGCCCACCGATTATTAAGCCAACTTTGATATCGGTTGGTAAATCGATATTCCAGCCATTGATATTGCCATCACCCTTAACTACCGTTTGCAAATACTCGGCATCTTTACCGATAAAAACAGGGCCGATAATATGGTTAGTAGAACCACCGCCGCTATAATCGCCAAAATTGACCAGGCTAAAATTGGTTGCATAGCCTAAAACAGTATCCCCGGCTGCCCAATCAATAATAGGAGCAGGTTGCTCAGATGGGTCGCCGGCTAAAACACTAAAACCAAAAATAATCGATAAAGCAAAAAATACTACGAAAAGTGCAGGAAACAAGTGCTTTTTGATGGCGTCCATAAACATCCTCCTTTAAATAATACCGGGTAATTAGAGTTATATAACTATAATTATAGCATTTTTTTAAAGGTTGTCAATAGTTGTAGCAGGCCTTATGGTTTTTAAGTATGTGTTTTTGTTACATCAATTATTTAAAAAGGTTAATAACTAAACACAAATATCTTACTGGTAATATTTACTAATATAGTGTTGAGAAATATAGAATTTATGATTTGTTTGAAAAAATATATAAATTTTTTTCAAATTAACTCAATTTGTCTGATTATTAGTGGTTGTTTTACATTAAATTGCTAAAGGCGAATAACTTTTTAGGCTATAAATTATCCAAAGCTTGATTGGCATATAGCTCGCTATAGCGGCCGCCTTGAGCCAATAATTGCTGATGATTGCCTCGCTCTAAAATCTGGCCATTTTCGATAATAATAATTGCTTGGGCATTACGCACTGTAGACAGACGATGAGCAATAATAAATACCGTTCGGCCTTCCATTAGTTTGGCCATGCCTTGTTCAATTAATCTTTCGGTACGGGTATCAATACTACTGGTTGCTTCATCCAATAGGATAATAGGGGTATCGGCACAAAAAGCCCTGGCCAAGGCCAAAAGCTGGCGCTGCCCCTGCGATAGATTAGCACCCGCATCGGTAAGCACTGTTTGATACCCTTTAGGTAAGCGGCTGATAAAACTATCGGCATTTACTGCTTTAGCTGCGCTTATGCAGTCGTCGTCGCTGGCTTCTAGGCGGCTATAACGAATATTTTCCATTACGGTAGTGCTAAATAGATGGGTATCTTGCAGCACAAAGGCAATAGAGCGGCGTAAATCGGCTTTTTTGATTTGACGAATATCCAAGCCATCATAGGTGATGCTGCCTTGATCGATATCATAAAAGCGATTTAACAGATTTGCTATAGTGGTTTTGCCTGCGCCGGTTGAGCCTACAATAGCAATTTTTTGGCCGGGCTTAGCATAAAAAGATAAATCTTCTAAAATCGGCTTGCCCTGCTCATAGGCAAAATGGATATTATTAAGGCGCATATCACCTTTAACCGGAATTAGTTTTTCGCCATCTTGCCATAGCCAACTTTGCTGATCAGCACCTTGCTTTAAGGTAATATCCCCTAAATCAATTTCCGGTTCTTGTTCCATTTGCTCAAATACCCGTTCTGCTCCGGCTAAAGCCGCAAAAACATTATTAAGCTGGGATGTTACCTGCTGCAAAGGCTGGCTCAATCCACGCGACAATAATAAATAGGCTGCTAAAGAGCCAATATCCAGGCTGCCGGCAACTGTTAGCAGGCCGCCTGTAACTGCGGTTAGGGTATAGGCTAAATTATTTAAATTGCCCATAATCGGCATTACGATGCCTGCAAAAATCGAAGCCTTAGTGGCGCTTTGCTGATAATTATAATTAAAGCGCTCAAAATTGGCCTCGGCCTGTTGTTCATAATTATAAATTTTAACTTCACGCAGGCCATCGATTAATTCCTCGATATAGCCATTTAAAGCACCAATATCTTTTTGCTGGTCTTTAAAATATTTACGGCTGTATTTAGTTAAAAATTTGCTAAGCAAAACCATAATGGTTAGCACCAAAACCATGATTAAAAACAGCAGCCAATTGATATAAATCATCAAGCTAATCGAGCCAATCAAGACAAAAGCGCTGGATAATACCTGTAATAGGCTTTGGCTTAAAGCTAATTGAATATTATCGATATCATTGGTATAATGGCTCATTAGCTGGCCATGTTTATGCTTGGCAAAATAGGATATCGGCAAGGCCTGCATGGCCACAAATAGTTTTTGACGCAGTTCTTTACAGGTGCTAAGGCTAATTTTGATCATGATGCGGCTTTGAATATAGGCGGCCAAAGAGCCAATTAGGGCAAAAGCTCCCAGCCAAATTAAGGCCATAGCCAGGCCGGACATATCTGCTGGAATAATATAATCATTGATAATCGGCCTAAAATTATACATAATGATAATGCCGGTGCTGCTATTTAAAAATAGCAAAAATAAAGCCAAAACTATTCGTCCCCGATATGGTCTTAAATAGGGGAGTAGGCGGCTAGTGGTATGGCGCATATCTTTGGGCTTTTCGATAGAGCGCATAGCGGCAGGGCCACGTCCCATCATTGGATGGCGATTATTGCTTGCTTTATTATTCTCGCTCATACTGCCACCTCCTCATGCTGAGAAGCAAATATTTCTTGATAAATTTGGTTTTCGGCCAATAATTGTTGATGATTGCCTAAGCCGGCTATTTTGCCATCGGCCAAAACTAAAATTAAGTCGGCAGCTATTATCGAAGATATTCTTTGGGCAATCATAATCAGGGTTGTAGTAGGCATTTGCTGATAAAAGGCAGCTAATAACTTTTGTTCTATCCTGCTATCTAAAGCCGAGGTGCTATCATCTAAAATTAAAATATCCGGCTTTTTTAAAATAGCACGGGCGATACTTAATCTTTGCTTTTGCCCGCCGGAGATATTTACACCTTGCTGACCAAGCATGGTATCATAACCATCGCTTAATTTAATAATAAACTCTTCGGCCTGGGCAATGCGGCAAGCCTCTTTAATTTGGCTATCATCGGCATGAGGATTTCCCCAAAGCAAATTTTCGCGAATTGTACCCGAAAAGAGCTGGCTTTTTTGCCGCACTAAGGCCACCTTTTGCCTTAAATCGGCCAATTGATAATCCCGAACATCCTGATTATCAACCAAAACTTGGCCGCTTATGGTATCATAAAGGCGGGGAATTAATTGCACTAAAGAGCTTTTACCGCTGCCGGTAGCGCCAATAATTGCCAATTTTTGACCCGGCTTAAGCTTTAAGCTTATATCGCTTAAGACCTCTTGCTCGGGATTAGTATGATAATTAAAGCTTAGTTGCCTAAACTCCAGCTTATAGTTGTTATCGGTGATGCCTTGTTCGGCCGGGTGCAAATATTGTGCCGGCGAAACAATATCAGGCTTAGTATTCAAAACCGCCATAATCCGCTCACCGCTGGCCTTGGCACGGCCGGACATTACAAAAAACATCAAAAACATCAATAAGCTACCCAATATTTGCATAATATAGGTAATGAAAGACATTAAAAGCCCTGCACCAAGTAGGTTTTGTGCAACTAGCTGGCCACCTAGCCATAAGGCGGCAATAATTGCAAAATTAAAAAAGAGCATGATAACCGGCATGAGCAGAATCATTATTTTATCGGCTTCAAAGCCTGCTATAAAGTAAGCATTATTAACCGAGGCAAATTTTTCTATTTCCTTTTTGGCACGATTAAAGGCCTTTACCAGGCGAATTGCCATTAAGTTTTCCTGAACATCGCTGTTTAGGTCGTCTAGGCATTTTTGCATATGGGCATAGCGTTTTTGGACCAATCGCATAATCAGCAGCACCGATACTAGCATCAGTGGGGCAACTATCAGCAAAATAGTAGCTAGGCCGGCATTGATATTGATGGCCATAATCAAAGCCATAATAAAAAGCAGCGGAGCACGTGCCAAAATTCTCAGCCCCATCAAAATGATGCTCTGGATTTGATTAATATCATTGGTCATCCTGGTGATTAAAGAGGCGGTACTAAACTGATCGATATTGGCAAAAGAAAATTGTTGTATGCGGCTAAACATATCCTTACGCAGGGCAAAAGATGCTCCAAAAGCTGCCTTAGCCGAGCAATAAATATTGGCCGAGCCAAAGCTAATGGCAATAATAGTAAGGCCAATCATGATTAAGCCGTTTTTGATAATATGAGCACTATCATTATTAACGATACCCACATCAATAATCTCGGCAATATATAAGGGTAAGGCCAGCTCGGCCATTACATCGATAAAAGAGCAGATAAAGCCAAGTATAATAAACTTTTTGCCTTTACCGAAATAGCTAAATAGTTGTTTGTTCATAATTCTCCTTAGTTGCTGCTGACATGATTTAAAATTGTTAACAGTAACTATTTATTATTTTGGCGCTTGGCCTTAAAAAAGCTTTGCAAAAGGGCCACCGAATCTTCGGCCAAAACAGAGCTTTTAATCGAAATTTGATGATTAAAGCCCATATTTTGCAATAAATTAATTTTGGTGCCGGCTGCCCCCATTTTATAATCAAAGGCGCCAAAGACCAGATGGTTAATTCTGGCCTGCAACATAGCCCCGGCGCACATCGGGCAAGGTTCCAGCGTAACATAAAGAGTGCTATTGGGCAAGCGCCAACCGCCCATTGTGGCACAGGCCTGGTTAATAGCAATCATCTCGGCATGGAGGGTAGCATTTTTTTGCCCCTCCCTTTGATTATAGCCCTGCCCCACAATTTGATTATCGACCACAATCAATGCACCTACCGGAACTTCATCTTCGGAGGCAGCTTGTTTAGCCAGCTCTAAGGCTTTTTTCATCCAATAAATATCATCAAAATCGGCCATAAGCCACCGCCTTAAAAATTATTTCTACTTATATTATTCCATAAACCACTCCATTTAGCAATAAGATATTGAAAAAAGTGATATTTTTTTAAGAAAGGGGCTTTTATTTTAGTTATCTATATGTTATAATACTTCGGTAGCTAAAAATTAACTGTTATCTATTTAGTGGATAAGCAGCTCCCCTAAGGGAATATTGCAGCAATCAACTTTTGCCCGGTTTTAAGTCTTAAAAAATGAATATGTCTCCGTAGCTCAGTGGATAGAGCATTCGCCTCCTAAGGG
>CAYJBP010000124.1:0-5968 GCA_964368605.1 uncultured Peptococcaceae bacterium
ACCGCAATTGCGGCAGCCCCCTTCAAAAATTTTAGTCAATTTTTTACAAAAAATTACAGGGGTTTGGGCTAGCTGGGTTTAGCTAAAGCTAACCCACAGCTAATGCACATAGCTAGTACTCAAAATCAAAGATTTTGGCACTAGCTACGTGGGCAGCGCCCCCAAGGTCTTAAAGGTTTTAAGCCAATCCCCCAAGGCAAGCAAAGCTATTTAACTTAACTGCTAAAAAGCAGCAAGGAAGAAAACTTGGCTTAAAACCGGTGCCTTTTGGCGAAGCCAAAACAGCCAATACGCGCCTTTTGGCGAAGCCAAAACAAGCACAATCAAATATCAAACAAAAAGCCGCAGCGTTTATGATGAAGCAAGTAAAGGATGCTATCGCAAATAGTTTTATTTGCGATAGCATCCTTTGTTTTATCATGCTAAGCGCAGGGGCTTGCTTTCTTTAGCATCGGGGGCTTGCTTTCTTTAACTTTAGGTTTTGCCAATAGCTTGCTTTGCGTAGGGCACTTCATTTTTATTTGCGTAGCAAATAAAAATAGCAGCTTTCTTTCAATTTTATCAATTCTAACTCCAATTATTACCTTTTTTAGGGATTGCTTCTCCCCTGCTTTTGTACTCTTTTAACTAATTGAAAGAAATTATGATCAAAAGATTAAAAGATTAAAAGATTAAAACCATTACTTTTTGAAAAAAGTAATACAAAAACTTTTAGATTATTGCCTTTAATTCGTCCATAGTTATTATGCCCGGAACATAATAATCAACTACCATCACTACTTGATCATCAATTACCCGGGGCACAATTGATGGCCAATAACTGCTATTAGTTAAGATAAAATGATCGGTGATTTGGCTGCCATCCATATCGGCAGTATCTACATAAAATGGTTGCTCATTTTCAATATGATTATTAAGATAGCCGGTAGAATATTCATTATTGGTATAATCATCATAAAAATAATTGCCATTAATATTTACCGCCCGATAAACCCGATAATTATTATTGCTATCATTTTCGCCATGCAGCAAAAATACATGGTCTTCGGCCATATCAATATGATATGGTGTAAAATAATTTTCGGATTGATCAAGTGCGATGGCCTCTTCCCTGCTTAAAGCTTCAATGCTATCAATATTAATCACCGGATCTTGTGCATTAAACTGATACAAACCTTCCACATCAATACTATCGATTAAGGTGCCATCACTCAAATGACGGTCAATTCTTAATTTAAGGATTTTACCATCAAATTGATCGCTAAAAACACCAAAATAGTTGCGTAAATCAAAATCTTCCACACCGGTAGGCCGATTGGTCTCGCCTGTACCGGATCCGGACCATGATACCGTATCCGTCCAACTGCCTACATGGCTATAAGTAGCACCATTATCGGTAGAAACCAGCAAGCTACGATAGCCATCATCTATATATTGACCATCACGGGGGATTGTATATACATTGCTAATTTTAATTGTTGAGCTATGTGGCACCCCAAAAGCCAAACTGGTTCGGCCATAATCGGCATTAGCCCCAATATTGGTGCCTAAGCCAAAGGTAAAATCACTATCGCTTTGCCTTATTAAAACCCCTTTTTGATCGTCTTCGCTAAGATCGACAAAGCGCCGATACTCAGCCTGATAAAGCCATTGATATTGATCTAATTGATAAAGAACATCAACCACATTTTGGCCCAGCAAATCGGGAACATAGCCGCCTTCCACACCCAGCTGATAAGTGCCCAAATCCAAAGTTAAGTTAATAGTATCACCGGCCTTTGCTAAATCGCCAACCGGAACTTCTTGCTGATAAATACGTGGTTCTGCTAAAGATTCGCCACTAAAACAGTAATTTTCGGCTTGCCAGGTAATACCTAAATCGGCAAGCATAGCATCGGCCTCGCTAAGACTAATATTATTAAGATCGGGCATAGCTACCGCCTGCACTTCCTCTACAATTGCCGGCTCGGCCACCATGGGGGTGGTAATAACTTCCTCACCGCCTAATTGGCTAATAATGGCCGCCCCGGCCAAAACAATAATGCTTGCTATAATCAATATTTTGGGCATTTTGCTATTTTCGGCCTTGGCCTTACTAACTTTTACCCGCAATACATCATCGGCCTTAAGTGCCGCTTTAAACTCGGCCACCGTTTGGGTACGATCGGCTTTACGCACGGCCAAGGCATTTAAAATGGCATTTTCGGCGCTAATCGGCAATTCCACATTTAAGGTGCTTAAATCTTTAAGCTGATCATCAATAGCACGCTCCATACTATCGGGTGGAGTTTGACCGCTTAAAATTTTATAAAAAGTAGCCGCTAAGGCATAAACATCTGTCCAAGAACCTTGCTCGCCTTTGGAACGATACTGCTCTTCGGGAGCATAACCGCTTTTTAAAATTACCGATAAACTTTTGGAATTAAGCGAACTTTCGTAGCGGGCTGCCCCAAAATCCAAAAGCTTAATCTTGCCATCATCGGTAATAAAAATATTATCCGGGCTGATATCACGATGAATTATCCCCTGCTTATGTACAGGCTCTAAGGTATCGCAAACCTGTATTATTATATCTTTAGCCATCTGAAAATCAAAAATACCCTGCGTATTTAAAATACCCTTAAGATCTTGGCCTTGCAAATATTGCATAATAATATAGCCGGTATTATTGCCGGGAATAGTATCATAAATATCCACAATACCGGCCACACCATTAAATTGAGCCAACACCTGGGCTTCGTCTATAAAGCGTTTAAGGCCTAGGCTAAACTGTTCGCTGGCAGGCCCTTGATAAACACTAATTGCGGTTTCGCCGGGTAAGCGGGTAGCAAAAGTAGCCGGCAAAAATTCTTTTATTGCTACTTTGCGCTCTAATTGAGCATCAAAACCAATATAGGTAACACCAAAACCACCATAGCCCAAAACACGGCCAATAATATAGCGCCCCTGTAAAATAGTACCCGGTAATAAATGATAAGCCTCCTTAACCGGGGTATTAGCCATATAGCCACACTGCGGACAGGCGGCTTGCAAATCGGCTAAAGGCTGCATGCAACCCATACATCTATTCATAATAATCCTCCTTATTGGCTTAAGCTAAAATCATTAAAGGCGGCCACCGTATCTTCTATAAATTGCTCTTTATCGGTAGGATTTAAGGATTCTAAAGCATCATCCCAATCATCATTTTCGAACATGTCATAGTTATCGTCACCTGTTTGGGCATTTAAATAGTGGTCATAAGTTAAAGTATCAAACATCCAATCACGCAATTGCTCGGCCGGCAAAAAGTATAAGCCATCGCTTTGCAATTCGGCAAAAGGCTGCTCTAAATAAGGCTTAATAGCTGCCAAACGACTATCACTGGCGATTAAATCATCCATATAGTTTTTATTAAAGGCAAAATCATTATCCATATCGGCATATAGCCATTCTTCGCTTAATAAATATTCAACAAAAAGCATAGCAACTAACTGCTTATTTTCGGAAATTTGGCCATTAATATAAATTTGATCGGTAAATTCGCCAATTAGCTTATCATCAACCATAACAGGGATAATAGTATCATATTCATCAAACCAAAGAGGCGCTCTGCTTACATGATAAGGAATAATATAAGCTTCATCATTATGAACCATATCCTTATTATCCACAAATAAGATGTATTTTAATTCAGCCAATAAAGCAAATTGCTCTTGCCAATCCTGATTAGGGCTAAAAAGGCCATCATCATAAAGAGGCGGCAAATAGGCCTGATAATAGGAATTGATATCAAAATATAATCTATTAAGAACATTATAATCATCGGCAAGCTGATTAGCTAAAGCATAATCATATAAAGCCAAAACTTGCTCTAGCGAATTGATGGTTTCGGGCAAGGCTAGATTGCGCTGATTAAGATCTTGGGCATTGGTAACAAAAACATTATAATGAAAACTTAAATTAAATTCACTGATTTTTTGATCGGCAGGCCAATTGCGATAATAATCGCCCAGCAAATAATAATCATCCATAACCAAACTATTAACAAGTGGCCTAAAATCGGCACGATAGGACTCATCTTGCCAAAGATGATAAGAAGAAATATCAGGGGCATCGGCTTCGCCATAATTTTGATATTGATTAATTGCTTGCATTTTATCATAATCAAAGTCATCATACATATTCACAATATTAATTTGATGCTGGGGGTATTTTTGCATAAAGGCCAGGGCTGCTGTATCTAAATCGATACTAAGATCATAATCCCAAACGGTAATGGTTTCGGCGGCTAAATCCATATTAGCCAGCTGATAAGCGGAATTATCAATGCTAACTCGACCAATTTGGCTAATCTGACGGCCGGCCACAAAAAGGGCTATCAATAAAAGTAAGCCGGCAGATAAAGCCATAACCGTGCGCCTAAAACGACGCTTTTTTTGTTCATTTTCGGGGAAATCATAATCATCATAATTAGTAAGTGCTTGGCGCATTTCGGTGGCATTTTTAAAGCGCAAATCGGTTTTTAAAGCCATGGCCTTCATCACAAATTTATCGGTATTATTATCAAGCTGATTATTATGGGCAGACGGGCGCTTAAGCATATCTTTTTCGGCGCGATCGATAGATTCATCGGGGGTAAGGCCGGTAAGCATTTTATAATAGGTAGCTCCTGCGGCATAAAGATCGATAAGCTCGGTTTGACGCATATTTTGCCGATATTGCTCGGGCGGAGCATATCCCTTTTTAATAACAATATTTTGAGTCCATTCCTCTTTAGCCGCAAAGCGAGCCGCCCCAAAATCAAGAATTTTAATTTGGCCATTTTGTAAGATATAAAGATTATCGGGGCTGATATCGCGATGAATAATACCCTTGGCATGAATGGCCTCGATGCCCTTAAGAATACCATTAAGCAGGCTTAAGGCTTCGTCGGGAGCTAAGCTACCGCCTTGGCTTTGCAAATAGTCTTTTAGGTTTAAACCATCAAGAAACTCCATAACAATATAGGCGGTATTATTATCTTCAAATGTATCAAAAACATTAACAATATGTTCTTCGCCGGTAAAGCGAGCCAGGCTTTTACCTTCATCTAAAAAGCGGCCTTTTTGCAACATAAATTCATCGATTTTTTCCCCGGAAAAAAGCCGAACTTTTGTTTCGCCGGCAATGCGGCTGGCTAAATCGGTGGGGAAAAATTCTTTGATAGCGATGATGGTATTTAAGCGGATATCAAAAGCTTTATAGGTAATACCAAAGCCACCAATACCAAGGCAGGATCCAATAAGATAGCGCCCCCAAAGCATGGTTTTGGGTTGGAGAAGATAAGCAGGCTGATTGGGAGTACCATCGATATGGCCGCAATGCGGGCAAACTTGATAATCGCCACGATGATTAAAGCAATTAAAACAAAGTTGATCCATAAAAAATCCCCCTTAGGAATAAACTACTTATATTATAAGCGAAACAAAAGGAAAAGAAAATAGACAATATTCACATCTTTTTAGACAATCTTCACAAAAAAAAAGAAAAACTAAAACAAACACCCTAAATAAATTCTAAAAGTTTTTGCATTACTTTTTACCAAAAAGTAATGGTTTTAATCTTTTAATCTTTTGACCTTAATTTCTTTCAATTATAAAATAATAGAGCAATAAAGATAAGCAAAAAAGCCTAAAAAGCAGCAGCAGGTAGAATCGAATTGATAAAATTGAAAGAAAGCTGCTATTTTTATTTGCTGCGCAAATAAAAATGAAGTGCCCTAAACAAAACAAAGCATAAGCAAAACCGAGGCTTAAGAAAGCAAAGCAAAGGAGTAAGAAAGCAAAGCTAAATCTAAAGAAAGCAAAACAAAGGAGTAAGAAAAGCTAATTAATATAAGAAGTAAAAAAACTTATCATAAAGCAAGGTAGCAGAAAAAAGAGGCTAGCCAAATTGTACCGACCCCCAAAAGTTAGACCTAAAAAACTAACTTTTGGGGGTCGGTATT
>CAYJBP010000125.1:0-5954 GCA_964368605.1 uncultured Peptococcaceae bacterium
TAGGGTAATTGTGTGGATAATCATGCTGCCTGTGGCCACCGCCGAGATATCGGCCGGCCCTAAAAAGCGCCCTACAACCCATAAATCTACGGCCGTATACATTGCTTGTAAAACGGTGGCTAAAAAAATGGGGATGGCAAATTTAATTAAAGCCGGCAAAATAGGGCCGGCTAAAAAGGGGTTTTCTTCTTGATAATTGGGCATAGTATGCTCCTTAATTTTTAATTATAAAAACTATCTGCGGCAATAAACCAAGTCAACAATGCCATTATAGTTGATTGTGCTTATTAACTTTAGTTTAAGTGGGCTATCACTTTCTTTAAATAGCTTAATCCCTTTGCCTAAAATTGTGGGAATAATGCTAATCCGGTATTCATCGATAAGCCCCAGTTCATGGAATTGGCTTACTATCTCTGCTCCGCCGCAAATCCAGATATCCTGCCCTTCTTCCTGTTTAAGCTTGTTGGCCAAGCTTAAAATATCACTATCTGTAAAGCTTATTTGGGGGCTATCTTCAATTTGTTTATGGGTAAGGACATAGCTTTTTTTGTCCTGATATGGCCAATTATTCGGCGCTAATTCAGTTTTAATTTGATGATAGGTGCTATAGCCTAAGATTACGGTATCAATACTATCATAAAATTGGCCATAGCTGCCTTGATTATCAGGGGCGCTATCATCGCCGCTCAGCCAGTCGATTGCCCCATTTTCGGCGGCAATATATCCATCTAAACTAATTGCTATATAAACAATTATCTTTTTCATCATAATCTCCTCTTTATCTATCTAAAATGGCCATTAGGGCGTTTAGCTTTTATAATAAGGCTGATATTATTAAGTATACCACTATAATCGCAAATTGCAATAAAAAATTGTTGATTAAGCCGCTAAATCAAGGCCTGTTAATACCTGGTTTTTTACTTGGTAAAAGTAGCCAATTTTCGACAGATTTTCGACGAACCATCATATACAATAGATAAGGATACAAAAAAATTAAGGAGGTTTTATAATGGAAGGTTCTACAACTGCTAAAAAGTCTGCTATTTTTCTGCTTTACAGTTTTATCGGTATTTTTATGTTTTTTGTCCAAATAACAATTGGTGAAAAAACAACAATTCCTATCGACCATATTGTTACATATATTCGTAGCTTGCCTTATTTTATTCCGATTTATGGCACGATAATTGTAACTTTAGGTGGCCTTTATCCCTTCTTTAATAAGTCTTGGAACAAAAATTTGGTAACTAAGATTTTCTCTTTTTTAGGTTTGCTGGGCGTGCTTTTTGTATATATGGTAGTTTTTGATTTTGGCCCGGCAATTTTGTTGGCCCCGGATATGATGCCCTATGTTTTTAATATTGTAGTTGTACCTGTAGCTGCTATTGTTCCTGTTGGCTCGGTGTTTTTGGCCTTTTTGGTAAGCTTTGGTTTAATGGAATTTATCGGTCATTTTATGCGTCCGATTATGCGCCCTCTTTTCCGCACCCCCGGCCGTTCGGCCATTGATGCGGTGGCCTCTTTTGTGGGTAGTTACTCTTTGGCTTTGATGGTTACTAATGGCATCTTTAAGCAGGGTAAATACACAATTAAAGAAGCCAGTATTATTGCTACCGGCTTTTCTACCGTTTCGGCTACTTTTATGATTATTGTGGCCGGCGCTTTAGATTTAATGCCCTATTGGAATCATTTTTTCTGGATTACTCTATTTGTAACATTTGCGGTAACGGCAATTACCACCCGCATTTATCCTTTAGCTAAAAAGCCAGATACCTGCTATAATGATATGGAATGGTCGCAAGAGGCCAATGAAAAAGTTTCGCTTAAGCGGGGTTGGGGCCATGCGATGACAGCCCTCGATAAAGCCCCTACCTTGCCTAATTCGGTAATTACCAATATGAAAGACGGGGTTAGATTGGCGATGAATATTGCCCCTAATATCATGTCGATTGGTGTAATTGCCCTCCTGCTAGCCTATCATTCGCCGGTATTTGATTTCTTAGGCTATATTTTCTATCCATTGGCCGCCTTATTGCAAATCCCCGACACCATGCTTTTTGCAAAAGGCGTGGCAATCAATATTGCCGACATGTATGTGCCTGCACTTTTGATGGTTGATGCTGCTTTTGAAGCCCGTTTTTTAACGGCCATCATCTGTATTTCCGAGATTTTATTCTTCTCGGCTTCGATTCCCTGCATTTTGTCCACCGATATTCCGGTTAGCGTTAAGGATTTGGTAATAGTTTGGTTCGAGCGGGTGGTATTAAGCATGATTATTGCTGCCCCGATTATCCATATTATATTCTAAATTAATGATAAGCCAATTTGTATAAGCTAAGGGGGGTGTGACGCAATATGTCACAGCCCCCTTTTTAGGGATTTTTCAAAAAAGGGGCTATTAAGGCGGCAAATCAAAACCGATTAAAAAAGGAAAAAGCCGCCAAAAAGCCAATAATAAATACAAGCAAAATTAGGAACAGTTAAAAACTTATGATCGGCAATATAATAGAAAAAGAAAAGAGGACAATTATGCCATTATTTCGTAATGATTATTCCGAAGGAGCACATCCGGCTGTTTTAGAGGCCTTAATAAATAGCAATTTGGAGCAAAGCGCAGGTTATGGCGAGGACGATTATTGTGCCTTAGCTAAACAATTGATTTTGGCGCAAATTGATATCCCTAATTTGCAAATACGCTTTATTCCAGGGGGAACCCAAACCAACTTAATAGCTTTAGCTGCTGCTTTACATTCGCATGAAGCGGTGATTGCCGTCGATTGCGCCCATATCAACACCCATGAAACCGGTGCGATCGAGGCCTGTGGCCATAAAATTCTTTTGGCTTATAGCGCAGATGGGAAGCTTAAGCCGGCGCAAATTTTAAGTATTTTGGCCGAGCATAATAATCATCATATGGTAAAGCCGCGTTTGGTTTATATCTCAAATTCTACAGAATTAGGTACGATTTATAATAAAAATGAGCTAAGCGCCATATATCAAACATGTAAGGATCATAATTTATTGCTTTATATTGATGGTGCTCGCTTGGCTTCGGCCTTAACCTGCACTAAGAACGATTTAAGCCTAAGTGATATTGCTAATTTTAGCGATGCCTTTAGTATTGGTGGCACTAAAAATGGGGCTTTATTCGGCGAAGCACTGATAATGAAGGATAAATGCTTTTATCAAGATATCGATTATCATATTAAGCAAAGGGGTGCTATGCTGGCCAAAGGCAGGCTTTTGGGTTTGCAATTTATGGCTTTATTCAGCGATGATTTATATTGGCAAAATGCAAGGCAAGCTAATCTGATTTCCTCAATCTTAAAGCAGGGAATTGCTCAAAAAGGCTATACTTTTTTAACAGATTCGCCAACTAATCAGCTCTTTGTGATTTGCCCGGCGGCCATAGCTAAGCTTTTAAGCGATGATTTTGGCGCCGAGCCGCAGCCGCTGCCAAATTCGGAATTAAGCTGCGTACGCTTGGTAACATCTTGGGCAAGCTGTGAAAAAGATGCTTTATTTTTGCTTAAACACTTGCCTAATCATCCTTAAATTTGGTATAATAGAAGGAGTAGCATCGTTAGTGCCAGAAAGGACATCTATATGAAAAAACTAGCTATTCTTTTAACCCTAATTACTTTAATTTTAAGTGCTTGTGGCGGTCAAACCGAGCAAGTGGCCGAAACAAGCCCCGAGCCTATACCCGAACCAATTGTCGAAGTTACGCCTTTACCTGCGCCTAATCCTTTGCCAAAGCCCGAGCCGCAATATCAAGTGCAGTCGGTTTTTGAGGATTTATATGCCCAAAATAATGATTTTTTAGGCTGGGTTAGAATTCCCGATACCGATATTGATTATCCGGTTACGGCAGGTGTCGATAATGCTTTTTATCTTAATCATGCCTTTGATAAAAGTTATTCTTCAGCCGGTACACCCTTTTTGGATATGGGAGCCGATTTAATCAATAATAATCAAAGTCTATCGATATATGCCCACTACCAGGGTAATGGTAGCATGTTTACCGATTTGCATGATTATAAGGATTTAGCTTTTTATCAAGAGCATCCTTTGATTAAGTTTGATACTATTTATGATCCCGGTGTTTATAAAATCTTCTCGGTATTTTATATGGCCGGCAATTATAGCGATAAGCATTTTTATTATTATCCTAATGCTAGTTTTGCCGATGAGCAGGCCTTTATGAATCATGTTGGCCAAATGCAAACCCGTTCTATTTATGATATTCCGGTTGATATTGCGGCCGATGATCAATTGCTTTTATTAACCGTTTGCACCTACGAGGCCGATAATATGCGCTTAATTGTGGCCGGCCGCAAGGTGCGCCCTGATGAAAGTTACGAGGTAGACACCCAAATTGCTACCATAAACCCCGATCCTTTGCATCCGCATAAAATGTATACCGAAAATGGCCTAACCGTACCCGATGCCCAGGCTTTGCTGGGTGATATCCCGCTTGAGCATGGTATTCCGATGGCTTCTACCAGCCCGGAAAGCGAGTAATTAGGCTTTTAGCAAATAGTTAAGGATATTATTTTAGAGGCAGTGGCCATTATTGCCCCTAAATTTTGTTTGCCAAAATCGTTTTGCCAAAAGGAGAGCTATGCCAAAAAATAAAAAAGACAGAGTATGGGAAATTGATGCCTTGCGCGGTTTTGTGGTACTGTGCATGGTATTTGATCATTTGATGTATAGCAGCGGTTTTATCTTTTATCCGCAATGGTTTAGCGATGGCGGTAGCGGTTTTTTATACGAGCTTTGTTATTTTGGTGGGCAAGTTTATTGGCCATCGGCTTTTCGTGCCGCCTTTAGGCTTTTTATTGTGATGAGTTTTATTATTTTATGTGGAATTAGCCTTTCTTTTTCCCGCTCGAATTTTAAGCGCGGCCTTAAAATCCTGGCGGTGGCGATGGGCATTACCATTGTTACCCTAAGTATGGATTGGCTGTTTAATTACGAAAACTTTTATACTATTCGCTTTGGGGTATTACATATGCTGGCCTTTTGTGTATTGATACATCAAGCATTGCCTCAACCCAAACAAAAAACCGCCTTGGTTGGCGGTATAGTTTTAATTGCTTTAGGCGCTTATTTTTATTTTAATCCGCTGCCCGGCACTAATTTGGCGGCCTATATTATCGGCCTAAATTCTAATGGTTATTCGGCCGATTATTATCCGCTTTTACCCTGGGTAGGCTATTTTTTACTGGGTAGTGCCTGGTCTTATTCTTTGTATAAAGAGAAAAAAAGCCATTTCCCTAATTATGGTGGCTGTGCAATAGCAGGCTTTTTTCAAAAAATTGGCAGCCATGCCTTGCTTATTTATGTGCTGCATCAAGTAATTATTTATCTTATTTTTAGCCTAATCGGTATTATCTTCAACCTCAATTAAGGGTAAAGCCGGTGGCGGTATTTGAATAATTTGGTCAAAATCATAAATATGCTTTAGCATAGCTTTTTGGGCATTAAGGCCACGATTACCATTAATTAAATCAATGGTATGATCGGCCAATAGTTGATGGATTTTTATTAAGTCCATATTCTTTAGCTGGGCATGAGTAGCAATAGTTCTAAAAACGGTATAGTATTTTTGGCAATTTTTTAAATAAGCAACCTGCTCGCTTAAACTAAAATTTTGCTGATATTGATCAATAAAATTTAGCCAGATACCCCTTACGGTATCCGGCTTTTGTAATAAAAAGGCAATCAAAAATCCATGTAAGCCTAAAAGCACAGCCTGGTCACTTGGATTAGGCTGCTGTGCAAAAATGCGAGAATCTTGGCAAATAGCAGCCATGCTTTGGGTGAAAAGTTGATTTAGGTAGGCGTTTTCGTTTAATAATCCATTATTAAGCATCGCCAACACATCCTTGTTTTAATTTGGCTATTTTATTATATCATAAATATGCCGCAAAATTAATTCCCTCACTAAGCTA
>CAYJBP010000126.1:0-5943 GCA_964368605.1 uncultured Peptococcaceae bacterium
GCTAGGGAAACCTATGTAATCCAAACCCAGCCCAGCATTGGCCGTTTTTGATTTGTTAGTGCTTTGTAGGGAATGGTCTTGACCATTCCGCTGTTTGGGTTATTGTTATTTAATGGTTAACAACCAATATCGCCAAAACTGCATCCAAAATAGTTTGATTGCAAAAAAAGGGTCTAACCAAATTAAACCATTTGGTTAGACCCTCTAAATATTTAAAATCAACCATGCTTCTAAAAAATGCTTGGTATCCAAATAAACCGCTTTACTTCTCTTCTATCCTTACCAGCCGACGATTAAATTCGGCACGGCTTAACATTATCTGACGCGCACAACCTTGGCAGCTTAGCCCTATATCTGCGCCAATGCGCTCTATCTTCCAGCTAAAACTGCCACAAGGATGCGCTTTTTTTAAATAGGCTATATCACCTTTATTGTAATTTGGCAGCATAAGCCACCTCCATATTGCGTAAAGATTCATGGGCATTTACGGCTACCGTCCATACCTCGTCATTGGTTAATTGCTGCAAAGTTGCCCTGGTGCCAATCTCGCCAATTTGGCCTAAAGAGCAGGCCACGGCCGCCCTAACCGCCCAGGATTCATCCTGCGCTGCCTTGATTAGCTCCGGCAATGCCGCCACCGCCTTGGCCATGCCCAAACAAGCTGCCGCCGCCCGGCGGCTTTGCTCATCGGCATCATTTAAGCAGCCAATAATCTGATCCAAGGGATAGCCTGGCTGCATCTGCCCCAAAACCGATAATATCATCGGCTTATGCTCGGCCTCTACCTCGCTTAGCAAATAGCAAAGCAGCCAAGAGGCACTATCGCCCATTGCCACTAATACCTCGGCCACCCTGGCCGGCACATAACGATGCGGCTGCAATATTGCCGAGGCCAAATAGGTAAGGCAAGCAGGCTCTTTAAGCGTAATCAATAGCCGCACCGCCGCCATCTGGATATTCTCTTCTTTGCTGGATAGCAAATCCACAAAAATAGGCAGCACGCTAGGGTCGGGGCATTCCTGCCAGGCTTGCGCCAGGCTATAAGGCTGATAATTGGCCTGCCCCAAGCTACGGGCATATAAATGCAATAATTTCTCATCGGCGATGGCTTGGCGCAAACTTTGGCCATAATCGGCATTTACCTTAGGTAAGGCTTGCAAAATTTCCTCCAGGCAACCGGGTTTGCTCTCTCTTATTTTTTGCAATAATATAGGGCTTAACTGGCTACTATTAACAGCCTCTACCACCAATTTATCTGCTAGGGGCAAAAAGATTTCGCTGGTGCCCTTATTGGGATCTACCGGCACAAAGGTTAAAGGCTGCGTATACTCCAAACCCTTAAGCCGCTTTTTTTTGGCAACCGTTCGCCAAATAAGTACGCCAATAAATACCAATAATGCCAAAACCGCCACTACCAGCAACCATAACATTTGCCGATTACTTAATAAATATTGCCAATAACCTTGAATAGTCTCTAACAAAAAGGCCAGCTCCTTACTATAATTGCTAATTCTACTTAATTAGGTATAACTTTAATGCCTTTGCCGGCACGCATTTTGCCGATAATGGCAAATTCTAAACCGGCTTTCTCCAGTTGAACCTCTAGCTTAGAGGCTTTAAGCTTAGGGGTGGCTATCAATAAACCACCGCTAATTTGGGGATCGGCCATCAAAGCTTTGCTTAAATCATTAACCTGTTCACTAAAGTGTACTTTACCATGCAGAACTTTAAGATTATGATAAATATTATCGCTGATAATATCACGATTAAGTAAATCAATAGCCTGGGGATAAGCAGGGATTAAAGCAGCCCATAATTCCATAGCCAAGTTAGAGCTTAAAGCCAGCTTAAGGGCATCGCCCAATAGGCCATGCTCGCCAATATTAATAGCGGTTTTGATTTTTAAATCGGCCATAATTTCGGCAACTTGCTTGCTTAAAGTAGCAATATTGGCTAAAGCCTGCTCGGCATCATCGTCGTTAAGCTGGCCTTTTCTTAGGCCGCCGGCCAAAATGCCGCTGCCTAAACGCTTGGTTAAAAAGAGCAAATCGCCTTCTTGGGCAGTATGGGGGCTAATAATATGATCGGGATGCACCGTAGCCGTTAAAGATAAACCATATTTAGGCTCTTTATCATCTAAGGTATAACCGCCTGTTAGCAGGGCGTTAGCCTCTTTAATCTTAATGGCTGCCCCTTCTAAAATCATCTTAAACATGCTTTTATCCTTAGCAAGCGGAAAAGCTGCTATATTTTGTGCCATCAAAGGCTTAGCGCCTAAGGCATAAATGCTATTAAAAGCATGCGCCGCAGCAATTTGCCCGAATAAATAGGCATTATCGAGCATGGGTAGGCTTAAACTTAGGCTTTGCACCAAGGCTAAATCTTTATTTAAGCGATAAATACCTGGCCGATCATAGCCATTATCGGCCATCAATAAGGCATTATCATTAAACTTAGGCAAATCGCCGATTAAAGATTGAAGATCCTCCGGACCCCAGCCGATGCTTCAGCCACCGCCTTTAACCATGGAAGTTAAGGTTTCTTTTTTAAACATGGTCAAATTCTCCTTAAGTATTTATTTGCCGATTGGGCAGGCGGCCAGACAGCGGCCGCAAATACGCTTACCAAAGCTATGGCGCACCTGCGATAAATGATTATCGCAGGCAAAAACATCTAATCTAGCGCTTAATTCTTGATTGGGCTGCCAGTTTTGGCCTAAAATAGCCTTAGGCGGACAAGCCTGCTCGCAGGCGCTGCAATTGCCGCAATCCCTGCTTAAAGGGGTAGCGCAGATAAGCGGCGCATCGGTTAAAATGGTGGCAAAGCGTTGCGCCGGCCCATTATCGGGGGTTATAAAGCAGCAGCTTTTGCCAATCCAGCCCAAGCCGGCCAAGCGTGCGGCCAAACGATGGCTAAATATACCCAACAAATGATTAGCGCCCATCCTTTGCGAAGCAGGGATTGGATAAGCCTTATAGCCCAATTTGGCCAAATGATTAGCGCCAAATAAGCTAAGGCGATCCAAGGCGGCATTTAGGGCATCATAATAGCGTAAATAGGTATGATTAGGGGCGATGGCCAATTCATCGATTACCGCTCGCGGAAAATTGATGGCCAGGCTGATGGCATAGGGATAATCCTGCCATTTATCGCCATAGTAATGGTTTAAATCGGCGGCGGCTAAGCTTAAATCGGCAAAACCGATTTTGTCGGCACCCAAATCGCTAAAATAGGCGCTTAATTGATCATTATAATAAGTAGTCATAAAAATCCTCTAAAAAAAATTATAATAATTGGGGGATATCATAGATTAAAGGTAGAATTATTTCCGAGCTGCGTAAATAAGCATGCCAAGGGCTAAGGGCAGAAATGCCGATATTAATTAAGGAAGGGAAGATAATATTATCAATAATCACAATCAAAATAATACCTACTACCAGGGCAATTAGGCTGCCGATAGCATGATCGATACGCCCTAATATTGTGCCGCCTAAAAGGCCGCTTAAGGCGCGCGCTAATAATCTAATCAACCAGTTTACAACAATAAAAATAATAATAAATAAAATTATTTGCACCAAGCGATTGGCGGCAGCATTGGTATCGATAATTAAAGAAATTAAAGCTAAAACCTGATTACTGCTATCAGACGGGCTAAGGCCGGGGATAAGAGCAGTAAGCTGATGGGCTAATTGGGCGGAATAATGGCGGCCTAGCTGGTAGGCAATAATAAATGCGCCAAAAGAGCTTAATACTTGAATTAAGCCGCTATGCCAGCCCCAAAGGCCAAAAAGGATAATGATAAGCAGTAAAATTAAGTCAGTCATAGGTTTCTCCAAAAAATTCTCTGCTTATTATATACGCTATACTTGTGCCTTTGTCCTTTTTCCTGTATAATTGTTTATAGAATATATTAATGAGGTGAAAATTATGGCATTATCTTGTGGAATTATCGGCCTGCCTTTGGTGGGCAAAACTACTTTTTTTAATCTATTAACCGGCTCGCAGCTGGAAACCAGCGCCTATTTTAGTGGCAAAACGGCTACCAATAGCGCCCATGCGGCCGTGCCCGATAGCCGTATCGATTATTTGGCTAAAATGTTTAGCCCTAAAAAAACCACCTATGCCCAAATCGAAATTATCGATGTACCGGGCCTAATGAAGGGTGCATCCAAAGGCCAAGGCACAGGCAATGAGTTTTTAACAGCAGTACGTGATAGCGATGTTTTGGCGCATATTGTGCGTGGTTTTAATAATGAGGATGTGCTGCATAGCGAGGATAGCATCGATATTATCCGAGATATCGATACCATAGCCACCGAGCTATTATTTGCCGATTTGCAGCTAATCGAAACCCGCCTGGAGCGAATTTTAACAGGTGGCAAAAAGAAGGTGGAGCATCCTTTAGAGGAAGAGGCTTTGCGCAAATGCCAGGCGCTTCTTGAGGACGAAAAGCCGCTTAAGCTATTGCAATTAAGCGAGGATGAGCAAGAGGCCTTAAAGCATATTACTTTTTTAACCGATAAGCCGATGATTTTGGTAATTAATATCGACGAAGAGCAGGCCGCCAAGCAAGATTGGCCGCAAAAAGACGAAGTTACGGCCTATGCTTTGCAACAAGGCTATGAGCTTTTGATAGTATCTGCCCGCACCGAGGAGGAGATTAGCCAGCTAGAGCCTGATGAAAGGGCAGTATTTATGGAAGAGCTGGGCATAGCCGAAAGTGGTATTAACAGGCTTTGCCAGAGCTTGTATCGTCAATTGGGGCTAATATCTTTTTTAACGGCCGGAACCGACGAGGTGCGTGCTTGGACGATTAAAGATGGTATAACTGCCAAAATGGCGGCCGGAAAAATCCATTCCGATATCGAAAGGGGTTTTATCCGTGCCGAGACGGTGGCCTTTGATCATTTGGCAGAAGCCCAAACCATGGCCGCCGCCAGGGATAAGGGGTATTTCCGCTTAGAGGGCAAGGAGTATATCGTGCAAGATGGCGATATCATTAATTTTAGGTTTAATGTGTAGTTGTTAAAAAAGGCCGGCTGCTAAATAAAAGCAGCCAGCTTTTTTTTGCGTTCTTGCCAATCGGGCATTAATTGGCTAAGTAAGGCATAAAATCGAGGCGAGTGATTGGGATGGACAAAATGGGCAAATTCATGAAGGATAACATATTCGATGCAGGCAGGGCTTGCCGCAATTAGTTTTTTATTGAGGATAATTTGCTGTTTAAGCGGCAGGCAAGATCCCCAACGGGCCGACATTTTGCGGAGCTTTATTTTAGGGTATGCTAGCCGATAATCACTAAAAAGCGGATAAATTCGGCCGGCAATTTGCTCAAAATAAGCCCTGGCTTGCTGATTAAAAAAGCCATCGACCATGCTTGCTCTTTTATTAAAATTTGCGGGGTCTTTTAGATATAAGTGCAGATAAAGGCCGTTTTGATAAATTTTGTCCTCATTGCTTTGGCTAAGGATTAGGCTTAAATTTTGGCCAAGCAGCATAAAGTTTTCGCCATTTAGATATTGTTTTTGCTCGGTTTTGGGGCTTTGCTTAGCGATGGCGGCAAATTTAGCCAGATGCTTATTAATAAAATCAGCTTTGCTGATGATAAAGTTATCTATCGTTTCGATTTTAACCGATGGATGTGCCGAAACTTTTATTTGGCCATTTGTTTTGATGCGCAAATTTATATTTTTTACGTTTTTTTGGCTTAAAGTGTAGCTTATTATTTGATTATTTATCGATATTTGCTTCTTTTGTTCTTGGATGGCCATTTTTTCTCCTTTTATTGACTGGGATTGCTTTTATTATTCTTTTCTTTTTTTGTTTCCCTGTTTTTTTAATTGATATTTTGGGGTTGTGTTTGTTGCCTTTTGTTTGTTGGGTTGTAGGCTAAGCACGCGCCCATAATCCGAACCCATTTTTATCCCAGTTTGCCGGCTTCAT
>CAYJBP010000127.1:0-5923 GCA_964368605.1 uncultured Peptococcaceae bacterium
CTTTTGGCGCAGCCAAAATAGCCGTCATATACCTTTTGGCGCAGCCAAAACAGCTAAACAAATAAAACCACTTAATTAGGATAACAAATACCTAATTTTAAGTGGTTTTTGCTTATTAATTTACCTTCGCTACCTGCCTGCTGCAGGATTATTGCCTTCTTAAACAAGTTATTGCTTAGTAGATTAGTTGCTGCAAGGCACTTCATTTCTATTTGCTTTGCAAATAGAAATAGCAGCTTTATCTTTCAAGCTTTATCGTTTTCATCAACTCTTTTTTTGCTTTTTAATTCCTGTTTATTCTTTAGCTTCGTTATTTGCTTGAAAGATTTTTAAAAGATTAAAACCTTGTTCTTTTTTTGAAAAAAAAGAACCAAAAAAACTTTTAACTATTCCTCAATTTTTACCATGCCTTTATTAAGCCATTTGCCACTTCGGTAACGCCATTGCGTAATCGCACAGCCTGTTACCCAGGCCAAAGGTAAACTATAATACACACTTCTAAAATCAATAAAGGTTTCGGCCATTATATATGCCGATATTACCCTAATACTTAAATTAACAAAACTAGCTATAGCAGGTGCCTTAACATCCCCTACCCCTTGCAATAACCCGGCCGTTATATTATTGATAGTAGAAAAAACAATAAACATCAATAATATATTCAAATGCTCCCTACCACGAATAAAGGCATCGCCGGTTAAATTAAATATCCCCAAAGCCTCATCACCAATTAGATAAGTTATCGCAATCATTATAAAACAAAAAATACAACCCAAAATAAGAGTTTGATTATAAGCATTCTTAACCCTATCTACCCGCCCTGCCCCTATATTTTGGCCGGCAAAATTAGCCATCGCCGTATTAAAAGCATTAGACGGAATATAAATTAAAGCATCCATACGCTGCATTGCCGCATAACCCTCAATACTGGGGGCCCCAAAACTATTAACCAAACGCTGCAAAACAATAAAACCAATAGCCATTGTAGAACTTTGAAGCAAAATCGGCGCTGTTAAACGCCAAATCGATTTAATATAGTTCTTCTTAATAATAAATTCGGCTCGGCTAAGCCGCAATTGGGGATGGTTTTTCCATAAATAAATGCTAGCCGCAATCCCCGAACCAAAAATAGAAATAGCCGTAGCCCATGCCGCACCGGCAACTGCCCAGTCGAAAACCAGCACAAATAATAAATCCAAACCCACATTAAGCACAGCCGAAATCAATAGAAAAATAACCGCGCCCTTAGAATCACCATGCGCCCGCAATGCCCCATAAACAATATTATAAAGCATTTGCCCACTCATCGCCAAAACATAAACACGGAAATAAATCAAACTATCCGCCAACATCTCCGGTGGAGTGCCAAAAAAATCCTCGAATAATAACCGCGAAAATAAAAGCACTACAACAGATAACCCCAAAGCCAATAACATACAAAACTTTAAGGCCGTTGCAAAAATGGTTTTAACATCAGCATGCTTATTAGCTCCCACATATTGAGAAATAATAATACTGCTACCTGCACCAAAACTGGTAGAAACCAAGTTTAATAACCAAACAACAGGGTTGCTAATCCCAATTGCGCCCAAGGCCGTTGCACTTACAAAACGACCTACAATAATCGCATCAATCATCATATAGGTGGTTTGAATTACCAAAGCACCCATCAAAGGCAAAGCAAAATTAAAAACCAAACGCCACTCTTTACCTTTAGTTAAATCTACCTGCATAGTAAACCTCGATTAAATATGGTATATGTTTAAAAATCAATATCATCCAAAGCACTGCTATCAGGCTTAATACGCAGCGGCTCCGGAGCAGCCAACAAGGCGCTTTGAATATCCTTTAGCCCATTACCGGTGATTATGCTCACAATTTTAGCCTCTTTTTCGATTAAGCCCAAGCCAACAGCCTTTTTAAGGCCGGCAGTAGCCGCCACTCCGGCCGGCTCACCAAAGATGCCACAGCCTGACCCCAATTCACGCATCGCCGCCAAAATTTCCTCATCGCTAACCTCGATAGTTAAGCCATTAGATGCCTTAATAGCAGCTAAGGCCTTATCGGGATTACGCGGTAAGCCTACTGCAATGCTGTCGGCCAAAGTATTTTCGGGCATCGATTTTAATTTACTCTGCTCACGCCAAGCCCGATTTATCGGATAACAACCCGCAGCCTGCACGCTTAATAAGCGTGGCAGTTTATCGATAAAACCAATTTGATATAAATCATAAAAGCCTTGCCAAACACCTGCTATCGTGCAGCCATCCCCTACCGAAACGCAAACATAATCGGGGGCTTGCCAATTAAGTTGCTCACAGATTTCCAAGGCCACCGTTTTTTTGCCTTCTGATAAGTACGGATTAATCGCTGCATTACGATTATACCAGCCAAAACGCTCAATTGCCGCCTGCGATAAGGCAAAAGTTTGCTCATAATCGCCATCAACTATCATCACTTTAGCCCCAAAAATCAAAAGCTGGGCAATTTTACCCTTAGGCGCGCGGCTGGGCACAAAAATATAGCTTTTTAAACCGCAAGATGCCGCCTGACCTGCCAAGGAAGAAGCCGCATTACCGGTAGAGGAGCAAGCAATGCTCTGCTGGCCAGCCTCCATTGCCTTAACCACAGCCATAGCACTAGCCCGATCTTTTAATGAAGAAGTCGGATTTTGACCATCATCTTTTAAATAAAGATTAGGCAGTCCCAAAAAGCCGGGCTTATGATACAAAGGCGAATAGCCAACCGCCAAGGGCGGCAAGGCCGCATTTGCCCCAATCGGCAATAAGGCGCTATAACGCCACATATTAAAATTGCGATTAGTAACCAAGGCATCGCGATCAAAATTGGCCTTGATGGCCTGATAATCATAAATTACCTGTAAAAGGCCGCCGCAAGCCGGACAAAGTGTATTGTCCGGCTTGGCAGAAATTATCGCATCACAACTTATACATTTTAGTTTAAAATTATCACTCATAAATTATAATCCTACTTGTTGATTAAACTGTTCAATCAATTGGTCGATTTTGCCAACTTGATTATATAAAGCCGGCCAATAATTATCATAATCATACCATTGGCTTTGCAATTCGTCTACATCTTTACCTTGTTGCTCCACCCAAGTATAATATTTTAAATTATGAATGCGCTTTTTGGCAGCATAGGTTAACTCTTCAAGATTATCTACAGTTAACCCCAGCATAAAGCGCTCATGATCACAAGCTGCCCGCATTAAATCATAGGCACCTTTTTCGGCATTTAATTCCTCTAAGCGGGATAAATACATCTCGGCCGAATCGGTAAGCACGGTAATAACCACATCTTGCTCACCTAATTCATAGTATTTGGCAAACTTAATTGCCGAAAGCATATTAGCAATGCCGGATATACCAAGCCAACTTAATTTATCAATAAATTCGGCATCTAAGCCTAAATTATCGGCCAAATATTGTTGGCCTGCATCTTCATTAAATAAGCGTAACAAATTATGGCTATTTTCGTCATCAATTGCCATAACCATATCACTATTTTTTACATTGTGAATAAAGGGGATATGCTTATCACCAATGCCCTCGATACGATGATCGCCAAAGCCATTATTGAGCAAGGTGGGGCATTGCAAGGCCTCGGCTACCGCTAGCTTGGCATAACGGAAATGATCTTTAATATAATCGCCGGAGGCTAAAGTGCCTGCCGAACCTGAGGTTAAGCAAACCCCTGCTAAGCGGCTATTACCATCATCAACTGCCGCAAAGGCCTCGGCCATAGCAGGCCCTGTAACATGATAATGCCAAAGGCTATTGGCCAATTCCTGGAATTGATCCAAGATTATAACATCGGGGCGAGTTTGTCGCAATTCATGCACTTTATCGAATATCTCTTTAACATTACTTTCGCAGCCCGGGGTGGCAATAATTTCGCCGGCTACCGTCTTTAGCCACTCAAAGCGCTCTTTGCTCATTCCCTCCGGCAAGATGGCAATAGAATGACAACCTAAAAGCGCCGAATTATAAGCACCACCACGGCAATAATTACCGGTAGAAGGCCAGGCAGCCTTATGATAAGTAGGGTCGAACTGGCCGGTAATTAAGCGAGTTAAAAGGCAACTAATCGAAGCCCCAACCTTATGGCAACCTGTGGGGAACCATTTGCCGGCCAAGGCAATAACCCTGGCCTTGGTGCCGGTTAAAGCAGAGGGAAATTCGATAAAATTAACGCCTCCATAAAGCCCACCTTTTTCAACAGGTTGATTATGCCAATTTACTCGAAATAAATTAGTAGCATCGATATCCCAAAGCCCGATATCGGTCAATTTATTTTTAATCGGGGCAGGAATTAAAGCCGGATCACGCATTTGAGCATAGGTTGGAATAATAATATTACGTTTGCGAGCATGCTCAATAGTATTAGCTAAAGCCTTTTCATTAATCTGTAAATTAATCATCTAAACCTCCCTATTTTTTGCGATTTGCCAATAAATCCTGATAGGCATAAATGGCAGCAATGGTTTTGCCATCGCAGATTTCATTGCTATATATTTTTTGCTTGGCATCGGCCAAGCTATAACGCTCTATTTCGATTTCTTCATCTTGATCTAAATTTTGGCTTCCTTCATAAATTTGCTCGGCCAAATAATAGTAAATACGCTCATTGCATATGCCAATCGAACTATAAAGCCAACCTAAAGGGATAAGCAAATCGGTTTTGTAGCCGGTTTCTTCCTCTAATTCCCGATAGGCGCAATCCAAAGGATGCTCATCTTTTTCGCAAAGCCCGGCCGGGATTTCTAAGGAGTTAATACCTGCCGCATGACGATATTGACGCACAAAAAGAATCATCCCATCTGTGTCAACCGCCAAAACAGCGGCCGCATCATCATGCTCAACAATTTCTCTAATCGAAGTTAAGCCGTTTTCGAATTCAATAGTATCCTTATAAACATTAATAATTTTGCCTTGATAAATCTGCTCGCGACCGGTTGTTTTATAGCTCATACTGCCTCCTCTTACTCTTTTTTGAAGTATTGAGCACCCTGATTATTGGTATGAGCAGCCTTAGATAAAGCATCGGCGATAATCCGCTCTACAGGGTATTGTTGGTCTTTTTTCTGGTCAAAAACAATATTGTTTTGCTCAGGCATTTGGCGGCCGGTTTTGGCCGAAATAGCCATTGCACTATCGGCAGCCTTACGGGCAGCCTCCATAGCTGCGGAAATAGCTCTTTCTGCATCTTGTTGCTCTTTAAGTAAATTATCATAACGGCCGGTTTCCTCGGCCACTTTTTGGGCTATGCTCGAAGTTTCTCTTGGAGCAAAAACAGATTGACGGCTAGGCGCAGGCTGCGAGCTGGACATATCTTGTTCAAAAACAGGTATAGCAGGGCTGCTATTAACAATCTCATTTTGGGGCTGTTGCACTACAGATGCGACCGGCTGGGAATAGAGGGCATCCCAACTTTTAGGCAATGGGCGATACCCTAAGGAATTAGCAGCCTGACGCTGGGCTTCTTCCTCGGCACGACGGCTAATTTCCTCGGCCACTTTTTGTTGAGCCTTTAAAAACTCTGGATCTAAGGCCGAAGGGGCAGCAGGTTGTGCAAGCGGTGCTTGCGAAACCGGCGGTATATCCACAGGCATTGTAGGAGCAGCAGGTTCGGCCTGGCGATAAGCAGCCAATTCAGCCTGCAAGCGAGCTTGCTCATTGATTTGCTTTTCGGCAGCCTCAGCAGCTTGGCGACGAGCTTCTTCGGCGGCTTGACGGCGTGCCAATAATTCATTTTCTAAGCGCAAGGCCTCCTCGGCCTGGCGACGGGCTTCTTCTTCGGCTTTTTCTCGAGCTAAACGAGCAGCCTCCTGCATGGCCAAGATTTCAGCCTCAATACGAGCCTCCTCTTCGGCAATACGCTGGGCTTCGGCAGCAGCAGC
>CAYJBP010000128.1:0-5841 GCA_964368605.1 uncultured Peptococcaceae bacterium
GCTCTGCTGAAAGCCCGGCGCCTATTGCCGAAGCAGAAACAGCCGAAGCAGAAACCACTCCAATAGAAGATAGCTTAAATATAAACGCAGCACCGGCAAATATTATTACAGGTAAAGTCATCACAATAACCGAGCAAGACCTAACCATACAGCTTGCCGAAAATATGGGCAATAATCCCAATATGCCAATGCCTAATAATGATTCTGAGGCCGATAAACCGGAAAATGCCCCCAATGACGAAAGGCCAGAGCAGATAAACCCCGAAAATATGCCTCCGGATTCGGAAAACTTCGAGCGTCCCGAGGACGCTCAGAGAGAATTTCCGGCAAACAATGGGGATAGGCAACCGCCAAATGGCACAAATAATACGGAAAATATAATCTTAACAGAGCAAACAACAACCTATACTCTAGCCGATAATTTGGATATCGCCGAAATAATGGCCGATATGTATATTAATATTATCCTAAATGAGGCAGGCGAGGTAGATCAAATAACAATTTTGGGCAATCAAGAATAATTTGCGCCATATCGCTAAAAATGTGTTATAATTAAAGGCGAGGTGATACGATGAAAAAAATATATATTGCCGAAGATGATAAAAATATTTTAGATATAATTATAACCCATTTAAGCCAAAACGGCTATCAAGTGCAGGGCTTTTCTGATGGAGAAGCCCTGCTTAACATGCATAAAAAAGCCCCTTGCGATTTAATTATAACCGATATAATGATGCCCAAAATGAATGGTTATGATTTATGTAAAGAGATAAGAAAAGATAGCCTTATTCCATTGATTATGATTTCGGCCAATAATGATCAAGTTGATCGGATTTTAGGCCTGGAATTAGGAAGCGATGATTATATTGGCAAGCCCATTAATATGCGTGAACTAACCGTAAAAGTAAAAAATGCCCTAAGAAGGATGGAGATAATGAGCGCCCCTCCTAGACTCTCATCTGTTTTAGTGCATCTGGATTTATCGCTTGATTTAGAAAGCAGAACCGCTTATATCAGCGATAAAATATTTGATATTACCGTAAAAGAATTTGATTTGCTGGAGCTTTTGCTAATTAATAAGAATAAGGCATTTTCCCGAGAAAATATTATCCGCAGTGTTTGGCAATACGATTTTGATGGCGATACCAGGCAGGTAGATCAGTTAATCAAAAGATTGCGCAAAAAAATGCTCTTAGCCAGCGCATTATGCGAGATAAAAACCGTATGGGGCTTTGGCTATAAAATAGGGGGCGACGATGAAAAGTAAAATTACCAAAAGGCTTATTTTTACTAATTTGCTAATTTTAGTGATAGCGCTTTTTTGCTTTTATCTTGTTTCGGTATATAATCTAAACTCGCAGGCTTTAGAACAAGCCGAGCAGCAAATTTTTGCCGAAAGCAGCACTATTATCGAGCGCACCATCAATACCCAAAATATGCTTACCAATATAGATATCCCCAATACGCCCAATACGCCCAACTTTAATAATGAAGCAAGAGGCCCCCAGCCTTTTAGTGTTCAACAAGATGCCTTTGTATTTCCCAGTCAGGACGAAAAAGTAAGTATTCATATTTACTGCGATTATGATCAGGCAACCGGCGAGTTGATTTTTCCCGAAGAAACATCGCTGTTTAGAAATCGCCTTAGGCTTGATCAAGAATCCAAACAAGAAATATCCGGCCTGGCAGCCGCCCGGCCCGAGACAATTAGCATCGATAATGAAAATTACCTGGTGCTTTTAAGCCCTTATACTACCGATGAGGGCCAAAAGGCGGTGGTTTCTTTATTGGCAATGCAAAGTATCAATACCTTAACAGTATCAAATATTATATCGTTTAGCTTGGTTTTTGCCTTGCTCATTGGCATATCATTTGCTATTATTTATCGGCAATCAATGCAAATTGCCGAACCATTAAAGCTGCTTACCAAAAGGGCCGAAAAATATGCAAATAATGATTTTTCGGAAAGCTTTGCCGTAAATACCGGCGATGAAATCGAAAGCCTCTCAATTAGCATTCAAGCCATGGTCGAAAATATTATCGGCCATGAAAAATCCCAAACAGCGCTTTTCAGAAATTTATCTCATGAACTTAAAACGCCACTTACAGCCATTAGTGGTTATGCCGAAAATATTCAAAATAATTATTATCAAGATCCAAATACACCCCTTAATATTATTCAAGAAGAATGCGCCAGGATGAGGGATATTCTTGATAATTTAATTTTTTTAAGCAAAATAGATAGCGATGTCGAGAGTTTTTCTTATGCTCAAAGCAATATTGTCGATCTTGTAACTATGTCGATAGAAAAAATCGAGTCGATTGCTATTTTAAACGATATCGATATAATCTATAATCCACCTAAGGCCATAACTATTTCTTGTGATAAAGCAAAGCTGCTTAGAGCCTTTATCAACTTATTATCAAATGCGCTTAAGCATACCAAAGATTATGTGGAAGTTAAAATAGATCAAAATAGTCAGTTTATAACTATTACTATTTTAGATAATGGCAGCGGTTTTGATAAGAGTAAAATGGATAAGCTATTTTTAACCACAACCGGCGAAACGGTTGACGGAAATGGTATTGGGCTGCTGATTGTTTATGAAATAATCAAAAAGCATAATGGCCAAATCGAAGTAAAAAACAGGCCTTTAGGCGGTGCCGAGGTAATTCTATCATTACCGATGGCATAATTAACGGCTTTTTTAAAGCGGCATAGCTTTAATTTTATGTTATTAAATGCTATAATATAGTTAAAAGACGAAAAGAGATTGCCATGATAAGAGAAATAATAAAAGACGAAAAGTTTTTGGCAAAGAAAAGTATTGCCGCCAAACAAAGCGATTTGCCTATTGCCGCCGACCTGCTTGATACTTTAGCTGCCAATAAAGAGCATTGCGTGGGGCTTGCCGCCAATATGATTGGCGAGCTTAAGAACATTATTGTAGTGGACGATGCCGGGCAATATCTTATTATGCTAAACCCTGTGATTAAAAAATGCAGTCAGCCCTTTACTGCCGAGGAGGGCTGTTTATCCCTTGCCGGTACTCGCATTACTAAAAGGTATCATAGTATACAAGTTGAATATCAAAATGAAAAAATGCAAAAACAAATCAAGACCTTTAAGGGCTTTACGGCGCAGATCATCCAGCACGAAATTGATCATTGTAAGGGGATTATCATATAACAAAACTACTGCTCAGCACTGGGCAGTAGTTTTTGCGCTAACCGTTTGCGGTTAGGGCTTTTAATTATTTAAGGGATAATAAGGCCTACCCACCCAAGAAAGAGCAACCAATAGCAATATCCGCCAATAAACATAAATAGCCCACAACCCAACTAACAACCGGCAGCAAAAGACTAAAATAATCCGGCTAACAATAGTTAATAATAACCTAAACAGCAAAATGGTCAAGACCATTCCCTACAAAATGCAAACAAATCAAAAATAGCCAAAGCTGGGCTGGGTTCGGATTATTAAGCAAAGCCAAATAGCGAAACCTAAATCCCAATTATTAGTTATTAAAAAAAATAAAATTTTTTAAAAAAATCCTTTTAAAAATGTAAAAATTATGGTAGAATAATGTATTAGGTATAGTTTTAAATTTTTAGCAGGTTTTTAGGGCTAAACTATACCGTTAATTGAATGGCTTTGAGCCTGAAAGGAGACCATGCTTGAATCGTTTGTTAAAAAATACGACCCTTTTTATCTTGATCGTATTGATTATTCTAACCTTTATTACCTGGGGCAATAACCCGGGCGAAATTCGCAATTTAAATTATAGCGAATTTTCAACAGCGGTTAAGGCTTTACAAATTACCGAAGTTACTATCGCTGCCGAGGATAATCGTTATTCGATTACCGGCATAATGAGCGATGGTACCGATTTCGAAACAATTATTTTTGCCGATCCGAATATCGCCGAATTTTTACTGGCCAATAATGTTCAGGTTAATTATGATGCTGTTACCACCTCTTGGTGGAGCTCTTTGCTATTAACCTTATTGCCGATGCTGGTGATTGTGGGCTTATTCCTATTTTTGATGCAACAAAGCCAAGGCTCGGGCGGCAAGGTGATGCAATTTGGCAAAACCCGTGCCAAGCTGCATACCGATGATCGCAAAAAAGTTACCTTTGCCGATGTGGCCGGGGTAGACGAAGTAAAAGAAGAATTAGAAGAAGTTGTTGGCTTTTTAAAAGATCCGCGCAAATATAATGCCATGGGCGCGCGCATCCCCAAAGGGGTATTGCTCTATGGTCCTCCCGGCTGCGGTAAAACCCTGCTCGCCCGTGCGGTAGCAGGCGAGGCCGGTGTGCCCTTTTTCTCGATTTCCGGCTCCGACTTTGTCGAGATGTTTGTTGGTGTGGGTGCTTCCCGGGTGCGTGATTTATTCGAGCAAGCCAAAAAGCATAGCCCCTGTATCATCTTTATCGACGAAATTGATGCCGTTGGCCGTCAAAGAGGCGCAGGCCTAGGCGGTGGCCATGACGAAAGGGAGCAAACCTTAAATCAGCTATTGGTAGAAATGGACGGCTTTGCCACCAATGAAGGCATTATTGTGATGGCCGCTACCAATCGCCCCGATATCCTCGACCCTGCCTTATTACGTCCCGGCCGCTTCGACCGTGAGGTTACCGTAGATTCGCCCGATGTACTGGGCCGTAAGCAAATTCTAGATGTTCATGCCAAGGGTAAGCCTTTGGACGAAAATGTAGATTTAGATGTTATTGCTCGTCGTACCCCGGGCTTTACCGGTGCTGATTTGGCCAATGTGCTTAATGAGGCTGCTCTTTTAGCAGCACGTCATGATCAAAAGAAAATTGGCCAACCCGAAATGGAGCAGGCTGTGGAAAGAGTTATTGCCGGGCCTGAGAAAAAATCGCGAGTTATCAGCGATAAAGAGAAAAAACTGGTGGCCTATCATGAGGCCGGCCATGCCGTGGTGGCTTATTATTTACCTAATAGCGATCCTTTGCATAAGATTTCGATTATTCCTCGGGGACGTGCCGGTGGATACACCTTGCTTTTACCCAAAGAAGATCGTCATTATACTACTAAAAGCCATATGCTCGATCAAATTGTTATGCTTTTAGGCGGTAGGGTAGCCGAGGCTTTGGCCTTAGACGATATCTCTACCGGCGCCCAAAACGATTTGGAAAGAGCAACCGCCACCGTGCGTGAGATGATTACTCGCTATGGTATGAGCACCGAATTAGGCTCTTTAACCTTTGGTAAGCAGCAAGAGCAGGTCTTTTTAGGCCGTGATTTTTCGCAAGATCGTAATTACAGCGAAGCGATTGCCTATGCTATCGATAAAGAGGCTCGCAATATGATGGATAATGCCTATAATCGTGCTCAAAATATCTTATCCGAGCATAATGATAAGCTAAATGCTATCGCCGAAGCCCTGATGGAGAAGGAAACTTTAGAGGCCGCCGAATTCTATCGAATTATGAATGGCGAGCCGGAGCCCGATCCCGATCCAAATCAAGGCAATCCTTCCGACCAACCGCCGGTAGAGGATGCTATCGATACCGCATCATTAATTGCACCGATGACCGATGCCGAGGGGAAAGTCCTGCCCAAGATAACTAATCCGCAGCATTCCACCCTGCCCGGCGATGATGATGCACCCCGTTTTAATATCGATTATAAGAGGTAATTATGGCTAAAATAAAACAGTTCTTAAAGCAAAAAGATATTGTTTTCAGCCTGGACAGGTATTTGTTTAAAGCCCTTGCAGCCATGGCGCAAGGGCTTTTTGCTTCACTGTTGGCAGGCTTAATTGTTAAAACCATTGGCCAGCAAATCGGCCTGGAAATTTTGGTAACCGTGG
>CAYJBP010000129.1:0-5678 GCA_964368605.1 uncultured Peptococcaceae bacterium
ATTGGTATTGATAATGTAAAATCAAGACTGCAAACTATGCTAAGTGCGAGTATTCAAATCACCAGTGAAAAGGGCAAGGGCACTACTGTGGTTGTGAGTATACCGAAGTAGGGAGTGTATTTATTATTGTTTTATTTTGTTGCAGGGATTATGCGTTTACACTGTTTTGGGGATAGAACCATGCTAAGGCTTCAAAACAAGAGCTTGAATTGGCAATTAAATTAGAAAGTTCCTCAAAAAATCAAAAAAAAATTAAGGGGCTATCGCAATTGTTTTGCGATAGCCCCTTAAAATTATTCAGCTAAAGTGCCTACCACAGGCAATTCTTTATAACGATCATCATTATGGCCTACGGTAGTAAATGCCTCGGTAATATCGGTACCGGCCATTTGTTGGCCATGCATGCCTTCCATCCATTGCGGAACGGCCGAAACATCATAAACTACTCCGTTTAAAGCAATATAGGCAGCCATTCCATCTTGGCCATTATACATTGCCAGCTCTTCTAAGGTAAATACTTTGTCGGCTACATCCATATCATCGTCGCTCATACGGACGATTATGGCATCAATTTTGCCTTCGGCAAATAGGTCGGAACCGCTTCTGGCATCAAATAAGCTAACAAAGGTGCCTAAAGGTAAATGTTCTTCGGTCATTTCCTCTACGGGGAAGCGGCCTGCTACTTTATTATATACCGAATATGTACCATCGGCATGTGCCCAATACATATAAATTTGTTCATCAAACATAACCATTTCGCCATCGTCTATGGCTACACCGTCACTACTAATTTCCGTAACCAGGCCGGAGGCTGTGGCAACTACCGGCTCGGCCGCAGCTACTTGGCGATCGCCAATAGTATAGGCTAAATAAGTGCCGGCAACATCGGAATCGGGGTCTGCCATATAGGTATCAATGGTTAAATCGGCTGCTAAAGGCATGGGGCCATACTCATGACCATCTTCTATACCCTTAACCATAGTAATGCCTTCGGAATCGACAAACATTTCATTAATCATCGAAAAATGGGTATTGGTCGGCGGATCGGGAATATGTACATATTCGCCATAAAGCACCAAATCTTGCTCGATGGGGCTGGCAAAATCCCATTTATTGATCAATTCGGCTTCGGTATACCAGCCGCGGAAATCATACCATTTATCAATGTCGATACCATCAATTACTACGGTATTAGCAGGTGTTTCCGGCATGGCTACCGCTTCGCCTTTATTTACGGCTACCACTTCATTATACATGATTTCTTCGCCGGTAAAGCTATGGGTTACCGAGGCCATAAAGCTAACTTCCATTGCGCCATCGTCTTCCATAAGCATCATGGCACGATACAGGATAACCGCAAAATCTTTACGTTTAATATCCTGCTCAAGACCAAGCATATTATCATAGCCCAGAACAATGCCATTTTCAACCAAAGCAGAAATGAGGAGCATATTGTCTTCGGCGAGCAAATCCTTATCGCTAAAAGCGTCCAAAGACGAACTGTCGTCGGCGCTTAAATCAAGGGCTATTGCTAAAGCCCTAAAAGCATTCTCCCGGCTAACTTCTAGATTGGGATAGAGCATGTCCCCATCCATCATAAATAGACCTTTGGCTACAGCCTTAGCCATATCCTCATAAAACCAATCATCAGAACTTACGTCCGAATAAGCAGATAAATCGGACATTTCCTCAAGATTGGCTACTCTAGCTAAAACAGCGGCAACTTGAGCATAAGTAATAGAATCATTAGGCATAATTTTGCCATCCATACCCAGTAAATACTCCTTCTCTACCGCATACTGCAAGGCAGTTGTGGAATAATCATCCGGCATATCGCTAAATGTGGTTTGGGCAAAGGCAGATTGGGTAAACGCAAACAATAATACGGTAATAAGCAGTAAAACAGAGAACATTTTTTTCATAGACATTACCTCCTAAATTTTTTAATAAAATGGATTATATTGTACAGCTTATATAATTCATTTTATTTGTAACAATATTATACTATAATTTTACAAAAAAATCAATCTTTATTAACAATAATTATTATTTATTTAGGTTGCTAATAAAAACTATCACAAATTATAATAGATTTAAAAGTATTTTTTTTAAAAACAGAAAATTTTATTATATAAGAAATAAAATAAAATTAGGAGTCCTAAACATGAAATCAATCAAAATATAAATATTAGCTTCCATCCTGCCGGTGGTAATTGTGGTGATGGCTTTGGTTATCGGCCTATTCCTGTATGGAATGAACACAAGCACGGTTTCCGCATTGGAAGAATCGATGAAATCGAGTGCTACAATTGCGTCGCTGGCCGTTCAAAAGCAATTGGAGGCCTATAAGGATTTATCATTGCAGTTTTCTTATGACCGCATTTTAACCCAAACAATACCTCATCCAAATGCAGCTAATTATGATGAGGTAAAAAATGAAGTTCTTGATTATTGCGAGGAATTAAGGGCTGCACATGATTTTGGATTTTTGCAGGTGATGGACAAAGACGGTATTGAGCTAAGTACCGGTATGGACTTTGCTTATGAGCCATATTTTCATCATGTTCGCGATGAAGGTACACCCTATATTACCGATTATATAACCAGCAAATAACCGTATTAAATTGGAACCAATAAAATTGGCCAGATTTAATACGGTTTTTTTAGTTTTTCGCCAATTTTTTATTTAAAAATGGCGCTTGCTTTTGTCATATTCTCGCGAACTTTTACGCCAAAAGGACAATTTGGCTCGCATTGGCCGCACATAATACAGTCGCTTGCATTTTTTTCTAAGCTAAAATAATGCTGATGCACCGTATCGGGAACAGTTTCTTGCTGCAATGCCAAATCTAAATATTTAGTAACTGCGGCAATATCGATTTGCGATGGACATGGCTGGCAATGATTGCAATACATACATCTGCCCGTCATCACTATTTCTTTACCGCTATTAAAAATATGGGCATAATCTCGATCTTTTTTATCTAAGTTATAATAATTTATCGCAGTCATAATCTCCTGCGGATTATTGCAACCGATAATTACAACTTTAACACCATTTCTATCCAGGCAATATTGTATGCATTGCGGCACAGTCATTGCAACTGCAAAAGGCGATAATTTGGCATTAAGCAAGCTACCGGCACCCAAAGCCTTCATAACGGTTATTGCTACCCCTAGGCTTTCGCAGCTATTATATAAGTTTTGTCTTATTTCATCTATTGCCCAATTATGTTCGCCCATTCCTTTATATTCAAGCAAATTATCGATATCGGTATCGGCATGCTCCATATCATAAGCAGGGTTAATGCTAAACATTAATACATCGATAAGGCCTGTTGCAACGGCTTTTAAAGCAATTTTAGGATTATGAGAGCTAAGCCCAATATGCTTAATAATACCGGCTGCTTTTAATTCCTTAGCATATTCGATAATTTCTGTTGCAAATACTGCCTGATAATCATCTTCGCTGTCAACATAATGAATCATACCGATATCGATATAGTCGGTATTAAGCCTTTTTAGCAAATCATTAAATGAGGCCTTTGTTTTGGCGATATCACGAGTTCTGCCATATTGATCATCTTCATAAACAGTACATAAATGCCCTTGAATTATAAATTGATCACGCTTATTTTGCAATGCTTTACCGATAATATCTCTTGTTTGGGCTTGCGGCATAAATATATCGATAAAATTGATACCCACCTCCCGGGCTTTATCAATAATAGCCTGCGCTTGTGCTGCGGTTTTACCATTAAACCATTCACCACCAAGCCCAATTTCCGATACTTTTATGCCTGTTCGGCCAAGAATTCTATATTCCATAAATACTCCTATTTCTTTAAATTTAATTTAAATTTACTATAAAACTTTGGCTTAGTCAATAGGGTACTTTATTGGCGATTAGCGAAAAACAGGTAACTATTGCCAATAAAAAGTTAATTAAGCCAAAATGAAGAGGCTAACCAAATAAGAAAATCTATTTGGCTAGCCTCTTTTATAGATATTATCTACTAACAGGCAAATTATTAGCGCAATAAGGGCAATTATTGGCCTTACCATAGGTAGCAACCGATTGGCCACCACATTCATTGCAGCTAACCTCTACAAAGCGATCGAACATTTTATCATCGTCCATATAATGAACTTTAGGTGGCTTGCCTACTAAGGCTACGCCGGGCAAATAATTTTGCTTAATCAATAGTTTTAGGTTAAAGAGAACTTTTTTCTCCGGTTCATTAAGGATTTTGGCGATATAAGCAATATCTGCGCCATTGGGATTTCTGGTATCTACTAAAACTGCCAAATAACGGGCCATAGCCGCACGCAAATATTTTTTATTGACGATTAAATAAATATAGCGCACTAATTTATAAGATAAAATCAGCATTGGTATGGGGATAATAATAATATAGGCCATTAATTGAAAGCCTTCTAGCCCGGTAATTGCACCAATTATTACATTAATGACCACCATAATTAAGCCGCCGATTATATAAGTTACACCAATTACTTGCTTGGTGTCGGGATTAGGATTTCTTTTATAAAAAGCATTTATAAAATTGCGCCAAGCAAAATATATGCCACCATTAATGATAATGGCAATAATAGTAGCCCACTCAAAAATACTTTGCCCGCCGCTAAAAGGAGCAATTAATGCGGATAATGTGCTAAAAAAGGGCACAATTAGCAAAGGCGTAATGCAGCCGAGTTTTAAGTTTTCTTTTAAGCTTTTGCTTTCGGCATCATTAAAGGCATCGGCTTGGTTTAAAATTACATTTTCGCTACTACCTTTGGCTTGATGGGCTTTACCACAATATGCACAATCATAAGCTGAGCCTTTTAAGGCTTTATTGGTAGCGCCGCAAGCATCACATTTAATAAAAGTAAAATTGATATTGCCGCCTTTATCAACATTGATTGAATCTAGATAAATAATGGTATTTTTACTATAATTAATAACAATACGGCTGGTATAGCCAAAATAAATCATTTCCTGAATAATTTCGGCCACTTTTTGCTCCGAGGTATTTAATGCCTGGGCAAAAATAGCAAGAGGTACCGGTTCTACGCTTTGCTCTTGTTCGAGAAGCAGCCTAATTTTACTGATTTTTTGACGATAAGCAAGGCGGATGCCTAAAAAAACCAATGGCAATGCCCCGAAAAAGGTAAAAACATAGCCAAGAATGGCATCTACACTAAAAACACCATCTTGGGGAATATTTATAATAAGTATCGGCAGCGAAAATAGCCAAACAAAGCCGGTTAAGGCCAAGCAAATAATAATAAGTATTATATTTTTCATAAGACCCTCCTTTTTCTATTTATTATAGCATGTAATAAATTAAAAAGTAAGTTGTATTTTTGTATAGGTTTTGAATCGGCCGCCAAAGCAATCATAGTTAGCAGGCTCTAAATAGGGCAAGTACAGCTTTAAGCATAAAAAAGCAGGGGCGGCCACTTAAAAGATTAAGCTGCTATTATTATTTGCAAAGCAAATAATAATAAAGTGCCCTACAGCTAAAGTATGGTTAAATTAAAGTTTAAGCTTAAGAATGGCTATTTCTAAATCTATGCCCGTAGCTATAATTCAAAATCATAGATTTTGATTACAGCTCAGAACCAAAAAAACAAGGGCTGCCGCAAATGCGACAGCCCCTTATTTACATCCATGA
>CAYJBP010000130.1:0-5625 GCA_964368605.1 uncultured Peptococcaceae bacterium
GCTGTCGCAGCCCTTTTTTTGTTTTTCTTTTGCTAGTTTGGCTTTTTTGTTGCCTTTTATTAATTGGGTTAGAGGCTATTTTGCCACTATCTACATCTAACACTGCCCCGTTCAATAATTTCCATGTCGAAAATATATTCTCTTTTTAAGTCGGGGTTTTTGATTAGCATATCCAATAGCTCAATGGTTTTTTCAATCATCGCATTGGTTGGATGGGCTATTGATGTTAACTCATAGCCTGCTACCCGCCCAATCGAAATATTATCAAAGCCAAATATCGATATATCGGCCGGCACCTGATAGCCCTTGCTTTTGCAAGCATCAATTGCCCCCATCGCTATGGTGTCTTCGGCACAATAAATAGCGTCCGGTTTGGCTTCGGCCAAAATTTCTAAGGCCAGTTGATAGCCCGATTCGTATAAATAATCGCCGGTTTTAATAGCACAAATCTTAGCGCCCAAATCCTCGGCATGACGGATAAAACCGTCTATCCTTTCGGTTTCTTTGGATAAATTAGCATTACCGCTGATTATTGCCAAATTTTGATGGCCGTTTTTTATTAAATAATTAGCCACTTTTTTACTGGCCGCATTGCCATCACTATATACGGCGCTAATATTACCATCTTTAGAGCGCCTGTTAAATACCACAATTGGCATATCAATATGGGTTAAATCTTCGATAATCGACGATGTTGTGGCCGCCGCTGTGATAATCATTGCATCCACCCTAAACTTGCGTACCTGATGCAAAATTTGATCCATTCCCTCGCCGGGATCGGCCTCGAAAATCATTACCTGGCGACCGGATTCGCCCAGCATACGCACAAATTTCATTAAAACCTCTAAATAGTAATAGCCGGTTTTAGAACCCACTACCAAGGCCACAATATTAGAATGGCCGGAGCTTAAAGTGCTGCCAAAAGCATCCGCTCCATAATATTTTAGAACGGCCGCCGCCTCCAATACCTTTTGACGGGTTGTGTCGCTTACCTTGCCATCCCATTTTTTATCAAATACCCTGGCGGCTGTAGCTATCGAAACCCCTGCTAATTTAGCTACATCAGTTATGGTTGCCCTGCTTTTAGTTTTTGATGCTTTTTTCATTTTATCACCTTTACTTGCTTTATGTCTTTATAATGTATTATCTAATAATAAACTCTAAATTTTAGCTTGTCAATATTAATAATTGGAGCTTATCTTACAATAACTAAATTTGCGGAAATTGTTTTAATATTTTAATTAAACTTGAATTATTTGCGCCTGTATGCTAAAATTATAATTAGCAATGTAATGGTTATTTATAGAAAGGGCTGATTTACTTGAATAATTTTGATATCGCACAAGCAATGACTATTAAGTTGGACGATGTTTTACCACAAATGCCTACTTTAGATCCTAAATATCGTCGAGCACCGGATAGGGGCTTTAATTTAACCCAATCCCAAACCGAAATCGCACTTAAAAATGCTTTGCGCTATATACCGGAGCAATACCATGCCGAGCTTATCCCCGAGTTTTTAGAGGAATTGAAAACTTTGGGTCGTATTTACGGTTATCGTTTTCGCCCTGAAGGCCGTATTTATGGTAAGCCAATTAATGATTATAAAGGTAATTGCGTAGAAGGCAAAGCTTTTCAGGTGATGATTGACAATAATCTCGATTTCGAGATTTGCCTCTATCCCTATGAGTTGGTTACCTATGGCGAAACCGGCCAGGTATGCCAAAACTGGATGCAATATCGTCTAATCAAAAAATATCTGGAAGTGCTTACCCAAGACCAAACCTTGGTAATCGAAAGTGGCCATCCTTTGGGCTTATTTAAATCTAAACCCGATGCGCCTCGTGTTATCATCACCAATGGCTTAATGATTGGTATGTTTGATAATGTTAAAGATTTTACTACCGCCGCTGCCATGGGTGTAACCAATTATGGCCAAATGACCGCCGGCGGCTGGATGTATATTGGCCCACAAGGCATTGTTCACGGCACTTTTAACACCCTTTTAAATGCCGGCCGTCAAAAATTGGGTATCCCTGCCGATGGCGATTTAGCCGGTGTTTTATTTGTAACATCCGGCCTAGGCGGCATGAGTGGTGCTCAGCCTAAGGCTATCGAAATTGCCCAAGGTGTTGGTATTGTGGCCGAGGTTGATTATTCCCGTATCGAAACTCGTCATAGCCAAGGCTGGGTTAGCAAAATTGCCAAAACACCTGCCGAGGCCTTTAGTATGGCTCAAGAATATATCGATCGCAAGGAAACCGTTTCGATTGCTTTCCATGGCAATATCGTATCCTTATTAGAATATGCCGTTGAAAATAATATTGAGATTCCGCTACTTTCCGATCAAACCTCTTGCCATGCTGTTTACGAGGGCGGTTATTGCCCGGTACAGGTTGATTTTGAAGAAAGAACCCGTCTGCTTAAAGAAGATAAGGCTAAGTTTGATAAATTAATCGACGAAACTTTAATTCGTCATTATCAGGCTATCAAAGCCTTAACCGAGCGTGGCACTTATTTCTTCGATTATGGTAATGCCTTCATGAAATCGGTATTTGATGCCGGCGTTAAGGAAATTTCTCAAAATGGTTATGATGATAAAGAGGGCTTTATCTGGCCTTCTTATGTAGAAGATATTATGGGCCCCGAATTATTCGATTATGGCTATGGCCCCTTCCGCTGGGTATGCTTAAGCGGCGACCCCGAAGATTTACGCAAAACCGATGCGGCAGCCATGGAATGTATCGATCCTAATCGTCGTGGTCAAGACCGCGATAACTGGATTTGGATTCGTGATGCCGAGCAAAATAAATTGGTGGTTGGTACTCAAGCCCGTATTTTATATCAAGATGCTTATGGCCGTCAAAAGATTGCCTTAAAGTTTAATGAGATGATTAAAAACGGCGAAATTGGGCCGGTAATGCTTGGCCGCGACCATCATGATGTAAGCGGTACCGATAGCCCCTTCCGCGAAACAGCCAATATCAAAGATGGTAGTAATGTAACCGTAGATATGGCAGTACAATGCTATGCCGGTAATGCAGCCCGTGGCATGAGCCTAATTGCTCTGCATAATGGCGGCGGCGTTGGCGTTAGCAAGTCGGTTAACGGCGGCTTTGGTATGGTATTAGATGGCAGCGATCGTGCCCGTGATACTATTGCTAATGCCATGCTTTGGGATGTAATGGGCGGTGTTGCCCGCAGAAACTGGGCTCGCAACGAAAATGCTATTTCTACCTCGATTGAATATAATAAACTAAACCCAACTACCGACCATATAACCATCCCCTATATTGCCGATGAGGACATGGTTAAGGCTGCGGTTGCTAAATTATTTTAATAATTTATAGTGCTAAAAAGCGGAGCTCAGGTAAATTATTTTATCTGGGCTCTCCTAATAACTTTTTGGGCATCTTGGTAAATTAGCATTTCTTTAGCGATGCCTGCTTGCCGGTTGGCGTCGCCTACTTTGGCTGCTGCAGGCGGGCGGCCGAAGCTTCGCTTCGGCGCAAAGCAGCACAAGTGCTGCTTTGTAAATGGGGCGTAGCCCCATGCCCGCCCCCACGGCTGCGGCGGCTTTAAGGGCAGCCCCTAAGCTAGTGCCAAAATCTTTGATTTTGAGTAGTAGCTATGTGCATAGCTGTGGGTTAGTTTTAGTTAAACCCGACTAGGCAGTTTTTAATAAAATTGATAAATTACTTATTGGAGGCAATATATGAATAAAATGATTATTAAAAATGCTCATGAATTAGTTACCTGTAGCGGCTTTGCTGCCAAAAAGGGTAAAGAGGAGATGAATAATCTTCATATTATTGATAATGGAGCTGTTTATATCGAAGATGGTATCATCAAAGACCTTGGCGCAACCGATGATATTTTAGCTAAGTATTCGCTTGATGATTGCCAGGTTATCGATGCCAGCGGTAAGGCTGTTTTGCCCGGTTTTGTTGATAGTCATACGCATTTGGTTTTTGGCGGCTATCGTGCCGATGAATTTAATTGGCGCCTACAAGGCCAAAGCTATATGGATATCATGAAAAAAGGTGGCGGTATTGCTAATTCTGTTAATGCTACTGCGGCTGCATCTAAAGAGCAGTTGATTACCGAGGCCTTAAAGCGGCTTAATTCGATGCTTAGCTTTGGTGTTACTACTATCGAAGGCAAAAGCGGCTATGGCCTTGATTTTGATACCGAAATTAAGCAGCTTGAAACAATGGTTGATTTAGAGCGTTTGCAGCCTATCGAAATTGTTCGTACTTTCCTTGGTGCTCATTCGATTCCGCCTGCTTCTAAAAATGGCGGCGAAGATGCCTTTATCGATTTTATTATCGACACCGTTATGCCGGTGGTTAAAGAGCGTAATTTGGCTGAATTTGTCGATATTTTTGTCGAAAAGAATGTTTTTACAATTGAGCAAGGTCGCAAGCTTTTGCTTAAGGCTAAGGAAATGGGCTTTAAAACCAAAATTCATGCCGACGAAATTGTTTGCCTAGGCGGTGCCGAGCTTGCCGCCGAGGTTGGTTGCATCTCGGCCGACCACTTGCTCCAGGCCTCTGATGCCGGTATTAAGGCTATGGCCGAAAATGATGTTATTGCAACCATGTTGCCCTGTACCGCCTTTAATCTTAAAGAGGATTATGCTCGCGGCCGCGATATTATCGATGCCGGTTGTGCGCTTTCTATTGCCAGCGATTTTAATCCCGGTAGCTGCTTTACCGAAAATATTTCGCTTGCCTTTTTGTTAACTAACTTATATATGAATGTTTCGGTTGAAGAGGCTGTTACGGCATTTACAATTAATGGTGCGGCAGCTGTTGGGCGTGCCGATACTATTGGCAGTATCGATATTGGCAAGCAGGCCGATATTATTATTTTAGAATTTCCATCATATCGCTATATCCCTTATCATATTGCGGTTAGCACCGTTGAAAAGGTTATTAAAAAGGGTAATTTAGTTTTTGATCGCTTAAAATAAATTAATGCAGGAGGATGAAAAATGAAATTAGTAGAGATGCAGGTAAGCCAATTTGTAGATGTTTTAGCCAGTGATGCCCCGGCGCCGGGTGGTGGTTCGGCAGCGGCTTTAGATGGAGCTTTGGGCATTGCCCTAACCAATATGGTGGCCGAATTAACCATTGGTAAAACCAAATATCAGGAATTCGAGCCCTTGGCTATCGAGATTAAGGCTAAAGCTACTGCTTTAAAGAATGATTTTATTATTGCTATTGATAAGGATACCGAGGCCTTTAATAATATTAGTGCTGTATTTGGGATGCCTAAGGATACCGATGAGCAAAAGGCCGAGCGCAAAGCCGCTATGCAGGCCGCACTTAAAATTTGCACCGAAAGCCCGTATCAGATTATGGAGCTTTGCCTAAAGGCATTACAATTAACTAAAGAGGCTATTGGTAAAACCAATGCCAGCGCAGCCAGTGATTTAGGTGTTGCAGCCCTTAATTTAAAGGCTGCGGTACAGGGTGCTTGGCTTAATGTATTGATTAATATCGGTGGCATTAATGATCAAGACTTTGTAAAGAAGTATCAAGAGCTTGGTCAAAAAACCTTAGACGAAGCCACTGCAACCGCCGATTATATCTATGATGAAATTTTAAAAAGCTTATAAAA
>CAYJBP010000131.1:0-5534 GCA_964368605.1 uncultured Peptococcaceae bacterium
TAAGGTAAAAAATAAATTGACAAAATCCTTTGCTTTAGTTTAATATAATTTATATGGGAACAATGCAAAGGAGCAGCCATGGAATTAATTTATTTTTTTATTGTCTTAGCAGCTACCTCGGTGGGAGCCTTAACCGGCATGGGTGGCGGGGTTTTTATCAAGCCTATTTTGGATATGCTGGGGCATTTTAGCCCGGCCAATATTGCAGTTTTGTCCTCGGCTACGGTATTAACCATGGCGGCGGTATCTTTAACCTTGCAGGTTTGCAAAAAAAACTATGCCAATTATAGCCTGGCCATTCCACTGGCCATTGGTTCAATTTTGGGGGGCTTTAGCGGCGAGCAAATTTTTAGCTATTTTGTGGCAGGCTTTAGCAATAAAGAGCTAATCACCATTGTTCAAAATTCAGTATTAATGCTAATGATAGCAGGTATTTTTCTGTACATGAAAAATAAAGAAAAAATAATTACCAAGCAAATTACCCATAAAGGATTAATCATTTTAGCCGGCTTTTTTTTGGGCACAATTTCTTCTTTTTTGGGAATTGGCGGGGGGCCTATAAATGTTGTTTTGCTGATTTATCTATTCAATTGCGAAGCCAAAATGGCTACCCTTTGCTCTTTAATTACAGTATTATTTTCGCAAATTGCCAAATTAGGAACCATCGCATTAAGTAGTGGCTTTAGCAATTTTAACCTTGATTATCTGCCTTTTATGATGATTAGCGCCGTAGCAGGCGGCCTAATCGGAGGCGATATTAATCGGCGCATTTCCAATAGTGGTGTTGAGAAGGCTTTTCTTGGTGCCCAAATTATTATTTTTGTAATTTGTCTAGTTAATATTAGCCTAGCCTTATAGGCTAAAAGCCTCCAAAATCATAATCCTAAAAATTAAACTGTTGTTTTTTCGGTCGGCTTAGGGTACAATATAAATAATCAAAAAATAAGGGGTAACTATGAAAATACTCAAAAAGATACATTTAATATTATTAATTACAGCAGCCTTATTAAGCCTTACGGCCTGCGCCACCGTAAGCGAGGAAAGCTATCCGCCAATTGAGGCCCGGTTATGGGCAAGCAGTTATCAGCAGGCGGTACTGGGGGTTACCGCTAGCATCTATGATGATTATGCCGTTTATTATAGCCCCGAAGAATTTAGCGTACTTCTCGAAGATTATTATGGTACTTTTGCCGGGGTGGGCATTTATATTTCTAGTGAAGAAGAAGGAATTACCAGAGTAGTTGGAGTAATGGACGATTACCCTGCCCAGCAAGCAGGTATGGAAATTGGCGATATTATTATTGAAGTAGATGGCAATATTTGCGCCGGCTTAAATTCCGATATTGTGGCCAGCTTTTTGCGTGGCGATCCGGATAGCCAGGTAGAAGTGCTGGTAGAGCGGGCTTATGATGATGGCAGCAGCGAGCAAATTTTGCTCACCATAACCAGGGCCATTATCGAAACAATTTCTGTAGAAGGGCAATTTTTGGCCGCCTATCCAACTATCGCCTATTTTAATATTTACACTTTTACCGAAAATACGCCTCAAGAATTTGCCGATATTTTTAATGATCTAGAGGCCACAGGCGATATAGAAGGTTTAATTTTAGATTTACGTAATAATTCCGGCGGTAGTTTTTATGCAGCGATGGATATTGCCGATTTCTTCGTAGAAGATGGCGAACCAATAGTATGGGAAAAGCAAATTAATGGCGAAATTGAGCATATTTCCCAAGATGGATCTTTGCAGAATTTGCCGGTAATATGCTTGCAGAATCAGGGTACAGCCAGCGCCTCGGAGGTATTAATCGGCGCTTTGCGTGATCATCAAGTGGCCACCTTAATCGGCGAGCGTACTTATGGCAAAGGAATTACTCAAATTCTTGAGCCATTAAGCGATTCCAGTGGTATCAAATACACTGCCAGCCGCTATTTTACCCCAAGCAAATACGATTTACATCAACAAGGGCTGGAGCCGGATATCAAAATAGAAGTAGACCCGGATATTTTATATGAAGAATATTTTGACCCAAATAATGTAAATAATCAGCATATGATTGCAGCCATCGAAGTATTAAGCAAAGAGCTTAAATTAACAACAGCCGCTCCCATCACCGATACTGATAATACAGATACCGAGGCCGATTAAGAATAATTCTTTATTATTTAGGGCATGCTAATTGCACGCCAACTAAATAAGGAGGATAAAAAATGGCTTTCAAAACTGAAAAAAACAGCAATTTACCACTACAAGCTTTTGATCAAATTCCACAAGCAGTGGCTAATGCCCGTAATATTACGGCAATAGTGAAGGATAAGGGCGCAATTAGCGCCTATCAATTATCCGACGGGACTATTGTTAGCAAGGATGAATGCTTAAGGCTGGCTAAAAGCGGCCAAATAGCCGGAGTGGGCATTGCCCACAATCAAGGCACCGAGTATATCAAATCCCTGCCCGATCAAAATGCAAATAATAATTTAAGCAATTTACCGGTATTAGAATAAAATTTCACTATTGATTAATAGAGGCTTAAGCAATTAGACAAATATTTGCTTAAGCCTCTTTTTTGTTTTTTAAGTACTTAAATATATTAGAGAGAGCCTCTATTCTAGCCTTATAATTGCCAATTACAAAACAGATAGAATTCAGTTTAAATCAAGTTTAGCTTGTAAATATCGACAAAAAATGCTAAAATAATAATATCAAATTTTTTAAATAATCTAAGGAGGAAATTATGAAAAAACTATTGGTACTGATTTTATCACTTTGCTTAATCGTCACAATCTCGGTAGCGGCTATGGCTATCGAGTCGGAACAAAGCAGCTTTAAGCCCGGCTGGATCGAAGTAGAAGGCATCGAGGGCGGCAAAATTCTTTTCGACACCGAAAAAGGCCATATAGAAGAAGCCGAACAAACCATTACCCAAGCCCATATCCCTTCTCAAATTGATGGGGTAGAAGTTGTAAGCATTAATTCCGGCCTTTTTCATAAAAGCACGGCCTTAACCAGCGTAATTGTGCCCGGCACAGTTAAAAAAATTCCAATGGGCGCCTTTAGCCATTGCTCGGCACTTAACTCGGTGGTGCTGGCAGAAGGGGTAAGCGAAATTGGCATCAGCGCCTTTTATAATACCCCCAAATTAAGCAGCCTGCAATTACCTACTAGCTTAACCAAAATCGACAATACCGCTTTTGGCCTTACTGGCCTGGCAGAAGTTGTTTTGCCCGAAGGTTTAACCACCATGGGCAATATGGTATTTTATGGTAGCACTAAATTAACAACAGTTGAACTGCCATTAAGCCTTACCGCTATGGGCAGCCAAACTTTTTGGCAATGCCATTTGCTAAAAACAATCAACTATAATGGCAACCCCGAAGACTGGAAGCAAATAACCATCGCCGAAAATAATAGCGAAATTTATGAAGCTACCCTTAACCAAGCCGATGGCAGCACTTTTACCCCCGATTTTGGCGGCGGCAGCCAAACCGGTTGGATTAATGTAGAAGGCATCGAAGGCGGTAAAATCCTCTTCGATACCATTACCGGTAAAATAACTGCAGTTGAAGACGGCATTACCCAAGCCCATATCCCGGCCACAATTGCCGGCGCACCGGTTACCGACATCGCCTCCGGCCTTTTTCATGGCATGGATAGTTTAACTTCTGTTATCCTACCCGGCTCAATCGGAAAAGTGCCTATGGATGCCTTTAGCCATTGCTCCTCGCTTAGCTCGGTAATTATCGAAGAAGGCATTACTGAAATTGGCATCAGCGCCTTTTATAATACCCCTAAATTAACCAACTTAGAGCTACCGTCCAGCCTAGAAATTATTGGCAATACGGTATTTGGTTTAAGTGGCCTGGTAAATGTAACTATCCCCGAAGGGGTAATTAGTTTAGGCAATAGTGCTTTTTATGGCAGCCCTAAGCTGGAAACCGTTAGCTTGCCCAGCACATTAACTTCGATGAGCAGCAAGATTTTCTGGCAATGCTATGCTTTAAAAACCGTTTATTATCCCGGCGATGCCCAAATGTGGCAAGCAATGGATATTAATGCCAACAATATGCAATTATTTAAAGCCGAAATCATGCTCGAAGATAATACAATTATCGAAACTAAGCCCGAAGATTTAGGCGGCGAGCCCAGCGATTGGGCCGATCAGGAAATTGCCGAAGCCGATGGACTGGGCTTAGTAATTATCATGACCGGCCTGCCTACCTACACCGATGATATCAGTCGCGAGCAGTTTGCGGAAATGGTGGTAAACATGGTAGAGCTTGCCACCGGCCAAGTAATTGTACCTGTAGAAAACCCATTTACAGACACTGATAATCTGGATGTAATCAAAGCCTATTCCACAGGCATTATAACCGGCATGACCGAAACCACCTTTGACCCCGAGGGTAAAACTAATCGTGAACAAATTGCCACTATGCTATTTAGAGCGGCTCTTTATATTGCCGAAAATGGCGGAGCCGAAATACTTACTATCAGTGACGGTGATTTAACCACATTTAATGATAATGAGCAGGTTTCGGATTGGGCAAACGAGGCCGTAGCCGCCTTAAATGCCAATGGCATTATGGAAGGTGTGAGCAAAAACTCTTTAGCTCCCAAAGCAAGTACCACTGTGGAACAAAGCATTTTGCTGATTTATCGAATGTTTAGCCTTTAAATTAAATTGCAAATGGATACTATTGGATTTATGTTAAGGAGGAAAAGAAAATGACTAATTTAGTAAAAATCGAAACTGCTGCCCAGGCTTTAGCTCATTTAAAGGATGCTAATCAAGCATATATCCGGGCTACTTATAATAGTGGCGATATCTCAGCAGCTATCCGCAAAGATACCACTCAAAATGGTCAGCATCCTTATGCAGTAGTACTTACTTGCGCCGATAGCCGCATGGTTCCCGAGCATATTTTTATGGAGGGATTAGGCCGCCTATTTACAATTCGGAATGCCGGTAATGTGGTTGATGACACCACTTTGGGCAGCATGGAGTATGCCGTAGAACATTTAGGAGCTAAGCTAATAGTAGTTTTAGGCCATAATAAATGTGGTGCGGTAGCTGCAGCTATCAGCAATGGTGGGCATGACCATATAGTTTCTATCTGTCAAAAGATAGCAGAAGGTATCGGCCAAGAAACTGATCCGGCCAAAGCCGAGCTGGCTAATGTACAATATAGCTGTTCTTTAATCAGCCAAAGCCCATTATTAGCCAAGCATATCCAGAGCGATAGTATTAAAGTTGTGGGTGCCCTATACGATATCGAAACCGGCGTAGTAGAATTTTTAGATTAATTAAAATCTAGAAATTAGCAGACAAGATATTAAAAGCCACCCCAATAAGCTAGTATTATGGGGTGGCTTTTTTATATCAAGCAAAAAAATTGCAAAATAATAGTAAAAAGCCAAACAAATACTTGACAAAAGCAATTATATCCGCTAAAATATAATAGTTATCGGGGTGTGGCTCAGCTTGGTAGAGCGCTGCGTTCGGGACGCAGAGGCCGAAGGTTCGAATCCTTTC
>CAYJBP010000132.1:0-5467 GCA_964368605.1 uncultured Peptococcaceae bacterium
CATATTTATGATATAATTGTGCCATAAAAAATTCTTGGCCGCTCTTTGGCCAAGAATTTCCGGCATGTTAAATAAAGAATATAATAATCGCATTGTGATTATTATATCATAAAAAAAGGGCTGTATCAACTGCAACAACCTGTTTATATTCTAAAAGTTTTTGCTTTTTTTTTTAAGCAATATTTAAATCTTTATTAAGAAAGCAAAAAGGCTGCCGCAAATATTTTTCTTATTGCGACAACCTCTTTAATTTATTATTTAAGCATTGCGTCCTAATAAAAATGCCTTATGATTTAATTCCACAAATTGGGGCTTAACGGTGGCCGCTATAGCATTTAGCCAGGCCTCTTCGCTAAAGTCCATGGTTTGCGATAATTTGCCCAATAATACAATATTTACCGCCTTATCGCTGCCGGCCTCTAGGGCTAGCTGATAGGCATCCATAAATAAAGCCTCTCGCTTAGCTTTTATCTTTGCTTCGATATCGGTGGGATACTCCGCCACTCCTGCCAAAACCGGCATCGGCATAATTTGACGGGTATTTACTACCGCCCTACCCTCCGGCTTTAATTGATCAATTAGGCGCAAACCCTCCAGCATCTCGAATGCCAGCAATAAATCTGCTTGGCCTTGACCAATTAAGGGTGCAAAAACTTCTTTATCAAAACGCACTTGGGTTACTACCGAGCCGCCTCGCTGGCTCATGCCATGGATTTCGGCCACTTTAACCTCGTATCCGGCATCCAATGCTAAACGCGATATTACTTTACCGGCCAAAATTGTGCCTTGGCCGCCTACGCCGGCAATTAGAATATTCATATTAATTACCTCCTTTGGCAATGGCTTTGGTGGGGCAATGCCAGGTGCAAAGATTGCAGCCGGTGCATTGGCTATCATCAATAATCGCCTTTTGATCTACTACCCTAATGGCCGGGCAACCTATTCTTAGGCAGCCTTTGCAGCCAATACATTTTTCGGTTACTACCCGGCAAGGGGCACTCTTTTTAAACTGGGGCAAAAGCACACAAGGATATTGGCAAATAACTACCGCCACACCTTCAAAAGCTTGAGCCTCTTTAATTACTTTGGCCAATTCGTCTTGCTCAAAAGGATCAACCGTTTTTACAAACTCCACACCGCAGGCTTTAGCCAAAGCGGTAAAATCTACGCTGGGTGCCTGATTTAATTTAGCATTCCTACCGCTGGCCGGATTTTGTTGATGGCCGGTCATGGCAGTAATGGCATTATCTAAAAGCATAATCGTGATATTAGCCTCGTTATAGCAGGCATTTACCAGGCCTGTTAAACCGGAATGTAAGAAAGTTGATTCGCCCAAAACTGCTACCGGCTTAAGATTATCCTCATCACCAAAGGCCTTATTCATGCCATGGGCCATGCTAATTGAAGCCCCCATGCACACGGTGGTATCTAAGGCCGATAAAGGCGGCGAGGCAGCCAAGGTATAGCAGCCGATATCGCCGCTAACAGGAACTTTTAGCTTTTTTAATTGGGCAAAAGTGGCACGATGCGGGCAGCCTGCGCATAATACAGGCGGACGCATCGGCAAATTGCCTTGCTCGATTTTGGGCATAGCTTCGCCCAAAATAGCCTCTTTGATATGCTCGGGGAAAATCTCGCCCATCAGCGAGAACTTTTCTTTGCCTTGGCAGGCTATACCCCAGGATTTAAGGGCATTTTCGTAAATCGGATCTAATTCTTCCACTACATATAATTTATCGACTTTGGCGGCAAAGGCGCTTAGGCGCTCTTTGGGCAAAGGCCAGGCCATGCCCAGCTTAAAGATAGAGGCATTAGGCAAAGCCTCACGCACATATTGATAAACAGCACCCGAACATACCACACCGATTTGGCTATCACGCATTTCCTCACGGTTGATTTCGGCGGTTTCGGCATAGGCAATTAATTGCTCGATATGCTTTTCCACCTCGATATGACGAGGCCTGGCGCCGGCCGGAGTCATTACATATTTGGCTATATTCTTTTGATAAGGCTTTAGGGCCACTTCCTCACGCTCGTTTAGGCAAACCGCGGTTTGGCCATGGGCTATTCTGGTGGTTAGGCGCAAAAGCACCGGGGTATCATAGGTTTCGGATAATTCCAGGCCTAATTTGGTCATATGATGGGCTTCGGCACTATTGGCAGGCTCTAAAACCGGCAGCTTAGCGGCCATGCCATAATGGCGATTATCTTGCTCATTTTGCGAGCTATGCATGCCCGGATCATCGGCAGTAATAATTAGCAAGCCGGCATTTGTGCCGGTATAAGCGGCCGTAAATAAAGGGTCGGCGGCCACATTTAAGCCCACATGCTTCATGGCAGCAAGCGAGCGAGCGCCGGCTATTGCCGAGCCGATTGCCACTTCTAAGGCCACCTTTTCATTAGGTGCCCACTCGGCATAAAGTTCTTCATAGGTGGCGGCATTTTCGGTAATCTCGGTAGAGGGTGTGCCCGGATAGGCACTAACTACCCTGCCGCCGGCCTCCCAAAAGGCACGAGCTATGGCTTCATTACCGGTCATCAATTTTCTTTCCATTTATTTCATCCTTTCAATATAACGGTTTTAACTGCTTATTTACGATTATCAAATACTCGCTTGGCTTTGCCACCCTCGGCTCGCTCTAAGGTATGCGGCTCTACTAAGCGCACTTTTACATTAATATTCAATACCTGATGCAATTTAAGCTCGGTATTGCGGGTTAAATCTTGCAAGGCTTTATAATTATCAAGCAAAGCGGCCTCGGTAAACTCTACCAAAACCTCCAGCGTATCTAGGCGATTAGCCCGATTAACATGGATTTGATAATTAGCACTTAAACCGTCTATGGTCAATAATACGCTCTCGATTTGCGAGGGGAATACATTTACACCACGGATAATTAGCATATCATCGGCACGGCCGGAGATTTTTTCCATCCTGGCCATGGTGCGGCCACAGGCGCAAGGCTCTTGATGAATAATAGAAATATCTCTGGTACGGTAGCGAATAATTGGCAAAGCCTGCTTGGTTAAGCTGGTAAAGACCAATTCGCCTTTAGTGCCAGGCGCTAAAACTTTGCCGGTTTGGCCATCAATAGTTTCGACTATAAAATGATCTTCGGCTATATGCATACCATTAAAGCAAAGGCAATCGCCGGCCACACCCGGGCCGATTAATTCGCTCATGCCATAATTATCGGTTGCTTTAATAGGTAGGGCTTGTTCAATTTCGGTACGCATTTCTTCCGTCCAGGGTTCGCCGCCGAATAAGCCTAGGCGCAATTTGGTGCGCTTGGCTATATCAAAACCAAGCTCAGCTGCTCTTTCGGCCAAATATAAAGCATAAGATGGGGTAGATATTAGGCAGGTAGTGCCAAAATCTTCCATCATCATTAATTGTTTTTCGGTATTGCCGCCGGAAATGGGGATAACCGTAGCCCCTGCTCGCTCCAGGCCATAATGCAGGCCAAAGCCGCCGGTAAACAGGCCATAGCTAAAGGCTATTTGAGCGGTATCTTTATTGGTTACACCGGCTGCCGTTACCATACGGGCAACCATTTCTGTCCAATTATCCATATCGGCTTGGGTATAGCCTACAACGGTAGGCTTGCCGGTTGTGCCCGACGAGGCATGAATACGTACCAGTTGCTCATTATCCACGGCCATTTGGCCAAAAGGATAATTGGCTCTAAAATCATCTTTAGTCATAAAGGGCAAAAGTTCCAAATCCTTAAGGCTTTGAATATCCTGCGGCTTTAGGCCTAAAGCATCCATCTTAGCACGATACGATGCAATTTGCCGATAAGTCCATTCTACCGTTTTCTTTAACTGTTCAAGCTGCAATTTTTCTAACTCGGCGCGGGGCATTGTTTCCCGCTCTTTGTTCCAAATCATCTTTTTTCCTCCTATACTACCATTTTAATAATGCCGTTTGCACATAACTAATTTATATTCTACTATTATATTGCAAATCCTGCTATAATCGGCCGGGATATTTTAGCAAAACCTTATTTTAAAAAATTTTAATTGCTATGGAACAAATAAAACAAGGCTGCCGTCATATAGTCATCAAGCAAAAAATGCTGATCATTTAACTTTAAAATAAAAGGAGAACAATACTATGAAAAACATGACAATTTCCCTCAAAAAATCTATCGGTGGTTTGGCCTTAGCCTGCACCATCATCGCTTGCCCCACCATGGCCTTAGCGGCCGATACCAATGCCGATCCTAATATCAGCCTGGACACCCCTGTTTTAGAAGCCCCGATGGTAGTTGCCGACACAATTATGGTTTATGGTAACATCCTCAATATTACCGAAGATGGCGAAATTACCGCCGTGCATATCAAAAACAGCAATGACCAAGATCCTTATCAAGAAATTATCTTAAATGTGGGCCCCGGCACCATGATTTTAAATGCTGCCAATGGCGCGGTTCTTGATATCGACAGCCTAAAGGCCGATGCTACCATTTATGCCTATACCTCCCAAGCCATGACTCGTAGCCTGCCCGCCCAAAGCAATGCCGAAGTTATTTTGGTAGATATCCCGGCCGATATGGGTGCTCCTAATTATGTAACCGTAAATGATATTATCGAAAACGAAGATGGCAGCATTACCCTAGATACCGACCGCGACCTGCTTTTAGGCATCAGTGCAGATACTATTATCAAGGATCAAGACGGCAATGAATTAGCCATTAGCGATATTAATGAATCGATGAAGCTCTTAGCTTATTATCAAATGATGACTCTTTCGCTACCTGCCCAAGCCCATGCTAATCAAGTTGTATTATTATCCACCCCAATGCTAATCGACGAAGTAGAAGCAGCACCTATCTTTAGCATTGCTACCGAAGGTGTAGATTTAAATCAAGTTTTGACTTTTGAAGGCGCTGAGCCTATCGAGCAAGATGGTGTATGGTTAATGCCTTTACGCCAAGTAATGGAAGCCAATGGCTATGCCGTAAGCTGGGATGCAGCTACCCGTGGTATTGAGCTTAGCAAAGAAGGCAGCGCAACTTATACCTTAGCCATCAATAATGCCAATGTGGTTATGGATGATGCCGAATCTTTAGTATTAAGCCAACCTATTGTTAATATTGATGGCAGCAGCTATATTGCTTTAGAAGATATTAACACCTTATATGGTAGCATGTGGCAAGTGGTTGTAGAATAAAAAAAAGGAAGGCTGTCGCAAATGCGATATGATGCCTCTAAAGTAGACACTTAAAATATCTAAAATAAGTGCTGTTGAATTGCCATACCGTAAGGTATGGCAATTTTTTATGCACACCATTTTTGTTTGTAGCGTAAAATTCGTTTATTTTCAGGAATTGGATAATCAATTAAATTAGTTAATGAAAAAGCTTCCTCACGAACTTGCTTAGGTGTTTTAGTGTTATATCTGTCCTGCAATCGCTCTTACTACAATGGATTGCTCTCTTGTCCAGTTGTTCGCCATGCCGCA
>CAYJBP010000133.1:0-5453 GCA_964368605.1 uncultured Peptococcaceae bacterium
TTATTTATATTTTAACTTAATGATATTAGCTTTTTAGCTGTACTTTTATAAAAAAAAGAGCCTTATATTAAAAATAAGGCTCTTTTAAATAAAGTTTTTGGCAAGCTGCAATAGCATTATTGAGAAATTCATTAGTATTTTTAAGACATGTTATTGATAAATTATGGCTGAAAATAATTATAAAGACTTGGTTTTAATGCCATGTTTTTTTTGCCAGGCAATACGCCAATCCGATTGGGTAATTTGTTCTCGGCGCATCATGCGATAGTCGCTGGGGGTAATTTGATGAAGGCGTTTAAAGCAGCGCGAAAAATAATTAATATCGCTAAAACCGGATTCTGTAGCAATATCGCTAATTGATAAATCGCTATCTTCCAGCAATAAACAGGCATGGGCAATACGATAGTGGGTTAAATACTGCATGGGGCTTTGCAAAAAAACTTCTTTAAAACGGCGGGTAAATTGGCGTTCCGACATACAGGCAATTTGGGCTAAATCGGCCAATTTAATAGACTCGTAAAAATGAACCTCTAAATAAGCTACCGCCTGATTAATGCCACTTAAACTCTTTTCCTGAAAGTGTTCGCTATCGGTAAAAGCACGGGATATAAGGGTTATTAGGGCAAAAAATAAAGAATTAAGCACCTGCTCATGCCCACTACGCTTAAGATATTGCTCCATTTCCATCAGGCGAATTAATGGTTGCAGCTCATCAAGTAGCTGATTATCCGCATGCAAACGACGCCCTTCGCCATAGGCTAAAATACGGGGATTTTGCATAAATAAAGATTGATAGCCTTCCATGCTCCTAAAATAGCCTTGCATTTTTTGCAAGGCCAAATCCCAATAAAAAATATTACAAATATGTAAAGACGAAGCATTAGAAAACTTTTTTGTATAATTGCCATTTAAAACAAAAATATCACCTTTGCGTAAAGGAATTAGCAAGTCATCACGGTAAAAATCGGCTGTACCACCTAAAACAATCAGCAATTCATTGCCCCATAATGCATATTCATGATCAATTGGGCCACGATTGCCATTGATTAATTGCAGGGTAATATCATAGGGGATAATAGTGCGTCCACTCAAAGAATCGGCCTCCTAAATATATTAAACTAAATTGTTTATTAAATCAAAAAATATATCAGCACAATCCTAAGTATATGCCAACCAAGCACCAAAACTTGTAATTGGCATAGTATATACTATGGGGGTGTGAATATGGAACGCTTTTTTAGACGCTGCAAAGAGTATTGCCGCAACTTTATCGGCTATCAAAACTGTAGCAGCGAAAATAATGGTAGCCTTTTGCTTTTAGCCGTCTTTATTATCTTGCTAATCTCGCTTTTGCTTAACCCTTTATTGCTTTCGGCTTTAGCCCTTTTAGGCCTGTTTATTTGGGCTGTTTTCTTTTAAAAATCAATATCATTGCGATCGGCAATAATAAATCTTTGCATTACCACATCGGCCGTTAACTGCAAAAGATTATCATAGCCGGTTTTGCTCTTTAAATTGCCAATATGATAATTAAGAGTGCTTAAAGTAATACCCAGCTTTTGGCAGGTTTCGGCATTGGAATAACCATTTACTTTAGCCTGCAATACCTTTAATTCTTGCTTGGTAAATTCGCTGGATTTAGCCATGCCCACCATTACTACCGGCAAACTATCGGGGTATACCGTTTGGCCGGCCATTACCTCCTCCATCACCTCGATTAAGCGCTGATGGCTATGATCTTTATACCAAAAACCCTCGCAACAGGCGGCTTGTGCTGCTTCTATATATTCTGTCTGCACCATATAAGTTACAATTATCACCTTTATCTGCGGATAATTTTGCTTAATGGTATGGGCTATTTGAATGCCGTTTTCTTTTTTTCCTGTATAAATATCCATCAAAATTAAATCTACTTGGTTTTGCTGGCAAAAAAGCAAAGCCTTTTCGGCATTATCAAGCGAACCGACCAGCGTATAATTCCCGGTTTCGCCGGCCGCATAGGCCATTAAATCCCGAGAACTTTTTTGATCATCTACAATTAATAGCTTATACATAGTGCTCTCCCATAGCATTTACCCCAAATTTAATAGTTAAAGTTATATATTGATCACAGTGTATATTCATTTCGCCTGCATATTTATCCACTTGCCGGCGAATATTGGCCAAGCCGCCTTTTTCTTTAATCTGATGGCAGTTATTGCTATTAATGCTTTGGATACTAATTGCCGTTTTAGCAGCGGTTTGCTCCATATTTATCACTAATTTGCATTGGCGAGCATGGTATACACTATTTTTTAGCATTTCGTTAATAGCCTGCATAAATAGCTGATAATGAGGATTTGTGCTATTTATTTCGCCTTTAATATCTAATTGGCAATTTAATTGATTGGCTAAATATAATACCTGTTCCAGGCTATAATTATTATATTTTTCCTCGAATAGTAGGCGGCTCATTTTGGCCTTTTGGCTACTCCAAAGTTGTAATAATTCATCGGCCTTTTGTTGATTGATATTTTGCTCAAAAGCTATATTGGTGGCTGTAATTAAATTGCCAAAATCATCATGAACCAGCATTTTTACCTTTAAATTTTCCTCTTCGCAAATATAACTTTCGATATTGGCTATATGGGCAGCCAATTTTTTTTGCTTTTCGGCAAGCTTATCATTGGCTTTGGCAATATCCTCGTTTAAGTTATAAAGCATACTAATATCATCGGCCTGCAATTTGCTAAATTTTTGGTTTGCGATAATAATGGGGCTAATCTCAAATTGCCATATTTGGCCATTTGCCAGCTTAAAGGCAGGTTTATCGCCTTTAATTACACAATTATCATTGGCTTTACGCTTGCTTAATTCCTCCAAAAAAAGGCCACCGTCTTGCAAATCTGTGCCAATTAGGTTTTGGCATAGATTATGCATGGTACGATTGGCCAAGCATAATTGGCCATTTTGAGCAATAAAAGCCAGCCCCGATGGCAGGTTTTCGAGGGCTTCTTTAATCGAAAAAGCGGTAATTTGGTTTTGATTGGCTTGGCTTATGCTTTTAAACTGATAAAGGCTAAAAACTAAAGTAAAAATCCCTAAAATTATATGCCAGTAAAAGGGAATAGTATTGATAATAACAGAGATATCGGTAAGTGTAAACTCCACAAATTGCCGATGATTTAATTCCATCAATGAAGTAAAATCGATGGCAGTTAGCACAAAAAGGATAAGGTTGATTATTAGATGCCACTTTCTTTTACTGATTAGGGCATTGGCTAAAAAGCTAAACATAAGGGCAGTGGATGATATCATCAAAATAGTCATGATTGCAGCTATAAGTGGGGCACTTATCATGCTATAAGGCATCAGAACACCCCCTTAAATTGGGGCTATCTATGCGAATATAAATGGCCTCTTCATCCTTAATTATGCTAATATCGCTGTTAATAAGCCTTAAAGGCTCGCTTTTAAAATTATCTAAAAAATTATGATCAAAGGCGGTTTTTGGCGGTACAATAATGCTAAAACGCTTAAAATTGGGGTTTTCCACATAATTAATAATTAGCAAATTAAGCTTAAAATCGGCTTTTTCGATAAATTCTTGAACAATATCATAATAGAGCATATGCTGATAAATATCAAAATCTTGCGATGGCTGATAATTAATAGCACATTTAATGCCCAAAGCCTCCAGCCCCCGAAAAGATTCGCGATAGCAAAGCAAAATATCCTCGCTTAAAATGGCTTTGCCCCGATCTATATCCAGCAAAAGATTGGTTTTGCGCTTAATATAACAAGATATTACATTAATTTCTTTAAGCAATTGCTTGGCGGCAGTATCTTGTGCCACTTCGGCCATTTTTACCCGCAGGCTAATTTTTTCCATATGGGGCAAAATTTCTTGGCCAATTAAGTCGTAAATATGATTTTGCTGCTTTAGGCGTTCCCTTTTACTTTTAATTTTACTTTCTTCTTCTAAAAAGCCAATATTGGTATTAAGCTGGCTATTAAGATCATTAAGCCGGCGGTTTAGGCTATTTAATTGGCTAATATCTTGTTGCCAGCTTATATAGCCGCCTTTTATTTGCGATAAATTAAGCAAAGTATCGGCATCGGTTTTAATACTTGTATAATTATGTAATAAGCTATAATCAAAGGGATTGGCCATATTGGCCGCACCGCTATATATTACTTGCCCCTTACGGTTAACAATTTGGGCCTTAAGATTAGATGCCATAAAAAAGCGGCGATGATATTTATTGGAATTAAGCAAGCCAATTTGGATAATGGCTTCCCAAAAAAACATATTAATATAAATAAATAAAGTGGTCATATCGATAAATTTATCGACAACAAACCTGCTATTAGCATAGAGTATACCATAGATTAAGCCAATTAATAATACCAAAATCGGGTAGATAATCTTATATTTACTGCTGGGCAGGCGCCAATTTTTAATGATAATAATAATGGTGCAAATAATCAGCAGCATTAACCAAGCCATTGCTAAAAAATAGCCGCTATTGTAGCTATAATCCATATTCCAATTTGCAAAATTGGGATTAAAAGTAAATACAAATTGATGCAAATCATTGGTTAAAACCATCAATATCAATAATAGGCTGGGCAGGAATAAAAAATAGGTTTTAGGCGGCGGCCAATAGTTTTCGTCCTTATTTAAACAAAGGGCGGTAAATAGGCAAAAGATGGGCAAAAGCAAGATCGGAATATAAAATAAATACCATAAAAAGCGGGATACAGTTTCGGCATATCCATTGGTTAGCCATTTAATATTGCGCACCAAAAACCAAAAGATCATTAAGCCGCCCATGCTAAGTAAATAATAACGAACATTACTTTTCATAATGCGGTTATTAACTGTAATCAGCCAATAAATAAGAATAGAAATTTGCAGCAAATAAGATAGATAAAAACCCATAGTATCAAGGTATATATTATCATGCCAAATACCATGAGTAAGAGATCTGGTATAAGAAGATATAATAAATAATATGATAAAGATAATAATAATAATTCTATTTTGATAATTTGCCTTTAGCATTAAAAACCCCTTATTATGGCATAGTTCTATACTATATTGTAACATGCTTAAATTGGATATTCAAGGTATAAGGTAAATTTTAGCTAATCGGCAATTTTTTGCGGCAGCCCTCTTTTTGGTTTGATATAGGGAAAGAAAGGCAGGGAATGCTCCTGACCATTCCCTGCAAATATGCACAAAATATCCACAAATAATCCTAAATAATCCACACTTTAATCAATAATCGCTTTTAATTTAAATTCAAAAGATTAAGACCATTCTTTTTTGAAAAAAGAATCAAAAAAGATAATGATTTTTTGGGCCAAAATTTGCCTCTTCCCAAATAGTATAGTTTATGTTATACTGTTTAAGCACGCGCCCCGCCAGGGTGGGTTCGGATTATGGGTGCGTGCTTAGGGAAACCTAT
>CAYJBP010000134.1:0-5384 GCA_964368605.1 uncultured Peptococcaceae bacterium
TTTGGTGGAGATGAGGGGAATTGAACCCCTGTCCGAAAGAGAACCCACATGGATTTCTCCGAGCGCAGTTTGTACTTTGGGTTTCGCTTGGCATACGGCTACAAACTACCTTATGCTTTGCTAGCCTTTGTTTTTTCCTTAAACGGTCAAGGCGCCCCGTTTAAGGTGAGCTCGTATTATGACCTTAGATTTCCACCCTACGAGCGAGGTGGGCTAAGGTAGCAGGCTTAAGCTGCTAAAGCAAAATTATTTTTGGCAATTAAAACCAGTTCCACTGTTTAACGAGTTAGTGGGATCTCGGCTCGCTTACCATGCCAATTCTTCCCCCGTCGAAACCTTTACATCCCCATATAATTTATTGCCTAGAGCGCTCTTTTAAGGCTCGCTCTGTTTCCCTCTTTACGGTTTTGCTAATCATATCATCCCTTTTATCGTACAACTTTTTGCCTTGGGCTAATGCTATTTCCAGCTTGGCATTTTGCCCTTTAAAATACATCTTTACCGGCACAATAGTTAGGCCTTTTTCGCGCACTTTAGCAAAAATACGACGAATTTCCGATTTATGCAATAATAGGCGACGCAGCCTTTTAGGCTCATGATTAAACCGATTACCCATCTCATAAGGGCTGATATGCATATTATGAATAAAAGCCTGCCCATTATCAATCCTACAATGCGCCTCGGTTATATTCGCCTTACCTACCCGCAAAGACTTTACCTCGGTACCTTTTAGCTCTATCCCGGCCTCAAAAAGCTCCAGAAAATGATACTCATGCCGCGCCTTTCGATTTTCTGCTATGATTTTGATTTTTTGCTCAGGCACGTTTTAAACCTCCTTGCCAACTGCTCTTCCTATTATAGCACATTCCATCACAATTTAACAATGTTTTTTTATTGATATTTTTTGACAATATTTTGAACTAAATTTTAACTTTTAGCAGAATCTAAAAATTTTCCATTTAGATAATCCTCAAATAGCTGCTCCAGCTCGTATACTCGGGTTAGCTGATTGAGCTTATAGCGCAAATTAGCTGCGCCGGGCATGCCTTTTACATAATAGCCTAAATGCCCTCGCATGCTGCGCACCGCCTCCAGCTCGCCCTCGATGGCCACTAGCTGCGGGTTATCCTTATGCCTTAACCCACGCCAGTAAATAAAACGCTCGCTTTGAATTTTAAGATGCCTAATTGCCATCGCCAAAATTGCTCGCTCATTTGGCCGCTGCGGGAGGGGCTTACCGGCCAAATATGCTTCTATTTCGGCAAATAGCCAAGGATTACCCAGCATACCACGCCCAATCATTAAGCCGTCGCAGCCGGTTTGGTTTAGCATGGTAGCCGCATCCTTAGCATCAAAAATATCGCCATTGCCCAGTAATGGGATACTAATCACCTGCTTAACTTTGCTAATCAAATCCCAGTCGGCTTGGCCTTGATAAAATTGCTCGCGGGTACGGGCATGCAAGGCAATCAACGCCACACCGGCATCTTCTAAGACCTTAGCAAAATCAGGAGCATTGATATGCTGCTTATCCCAACCACTACGAATTTTTACGCTAATCGGCAAACCGCTTTTAGCAGCCGCCTGCACCAACAATGCCGCTTTAGCAGGGTCTTTTGCTAAAGATGCCCCTTCGCCATTATTTACCACCTTGGCCACCGGGCAGCCCATATTGATGTCAATCATCTCCGCACCCAGCTCGGCCACGATATGGCCAGCCTGCTCTAAATGGGCAGGGTCATGGCCGAATAATTGGACTATTTTGGGGCTTCTTTCGTCTTTAATATCCAAAAGCTCCAGGGTGCGTTTATTGGCATAGCATAAAGCCTGGGCGCTAATCATCTCGCCATAGGCTGCTCCTGCACCGTTATCAAGCACAATATCCCGAAAAGCTCTGGTCGTAAGCCCTGCTAAAGGGGCTGCCACCAAGGGTTTAAAGCTTAATTTTGTTCCGATATTCAGATTATTTAATTGCTGCTTATTTTGATTATTTGTCATCAGTCTAATTGCTCCCGATCTAGGCTTCTGTATTGTAAGGCTTCGGCGATATGATCAACTTTTATTTGAGAACTATCCGCCAAATCGGCTATGGTTCTGGCTACTTTTAACAGGCGATCATGTGCCCGCCCACTTAAGTTTAATTTGCGGAAAGCGGCAGCAAAAAAGCTGCTGCCATCATCATCTAAGCGGCAAAACTGCTCGATTTGGCGGCGCTGCATACCTGCATTATTGATGATATCATCCTGCTTAAAGCGCTCTAATTGAATTTTACGTGCCTTAATTACCCGCTTTTGAATAATAGCCGATGTTTCGGTAATCTGATTAAAGTCCTGCTTATCGGCTGTATTTAAATCATGATACCCTACCCGGGGCACTTCAATATGTAAATCAATGCGATCCAGTAAGGGGCCGGAAATTCGCTGCAAATAACGCTGACGCTGATAATTAGTGCAGCTACACTCTTTTTGGCTATCACCATAAAAACCGCAGGGGCAAGGGTTCATCGCAGCTATTAATTGCAAATTAGCAGGATAATCCACCTTGGCCATCACCCTGGCCACACTTACCATTTTATCCTCCAAAGGCTGGCGCAAGGCTTCCAGCACATCACGGCTAAACTCGGGTAATTCGTCCATAAAAAGGATGCCATTATGCGCCAGGCTAATCTCCCCCGGTTTAGGATTAGTACCACCGCCAATAATGCTGGCCGCCGAGGCCCCATGATGCGGACTACGAAAAGGGCGCTTGATAATCAGCGGCCGCTCAACCGGCAGCAGGCCGGCAATACTGTAAATTTTGGTGGCCTCCAAGCTTTCGCCCATGGTTAGCGGCGGCATAATACCAGGTAAACGTCGCGCCATCATGGTTTTACCACTGCCGGGGGCGCCTATCATTAAGGCATTATGGCCGCCTGCTGCGGCAATTTCTAAAACCCGTTTTACCCCTTCTTGGCCTTTAACCTCGGCCATATCTGGGCCTTCTATTATGCTTTCGGCCTTAAGTAAGGCCTTAATATCGGTTTTTACAACCGTAATTTCCTCTTCACGCCTTAGTAAGCGCACCACTTGCTTTAAATTGGCAGCGGCTAAGCAGTTTATCCCCTCAATCATGGCCGCTTCCGGCGCATTATCTTTAGGCAAAAACAATGCTTTAAGGTCGGAATTTTGCGATAAATGGTCGGCAATCGGCAAAGCTCCTTTAATCGGTCTAATTGCCCCTTCCAGCGATAATTCGCCACAAAAAGCGCTAACCGCCAATAATTTATTAAAAGGCACTTGCTCGGTTGCCGCTAAAATACCCACTGCAATGGGCAAATCCAGCAAAGATCCTTCTTTTTTTAAATTAGCAGGTGCCAGGTTAACAATAATTTTTTTAAGCGGAAATTCCAGCCCGGAATTTTTTAAGGCGGTACGTACACGCTCTTTACTTTCCCGCACGGCGGCATCGGGTAGCCCAACTATATCAAAAGATGGCATACCGGAACTAACATCTACCTCAATTAGCAGATCATGGCCAACCAAGCCTAAAACCACGCAACTTTTAATCATAGCCAACATTTTTTGCCCCCCCCTTTTAGTTATTTAATTAGGCTTTTGCTTGCAATTTGCGCTTGAATATATTAGAATAATAGCAAAAATAAATTTAAGGAGCATCACTATGGCCGATATCAAAGCATTTAAAGCTCTATCTTATAATTTGGACAAGGCAGGAGCAGCCGAAACCCTATTTACCCAGCCCTATGATGTGATCGACGCTCAATTGCAAGAGGCTTATTATCAAGCTAACCCCTATAATATTATTCGTTTGGAATATGGTAAAATTTATGATACCGACAATCAGCAGGAAAATCGTTATAGCCGTGCCGCTGCCGCCTTTAAGGATTGGCAGGAGCAGGGCATTTTAAGCCGCGAGCAAAATAATTGTTTTTATCCTTATATTCAGGAATTTAAGGTAAACGGCCAAACTTTTTGCCGCAGCGGCTTTTTGGCTACCGTTAAAGCTGCCGGCTATGAAGATGGCCAAGTTTTGCCACATGAGGAAACGATTTCCGGCCATAAAGAGGATAGATACCGTTTAATGCAGGCTGCCAAGGCTAATTTTAGCCCGATTTTTGGTCTATATGCCGATCAGGAATGCCAGAATGATGCTATTATTAAGGATATTGCTCAAAAACAAGCACCGATTATCGATTTTTGCGATGAGCAAGATGTACGCCATCGGGTTTATTGTTTAGATGATGCCGCTTTGGTGGCCAAAATCGAGCAGAATATGGCAGATCATAAAATATATATTGCCGACGGCCATCATCGTTATGAAACCGCATCACGTTTTGCCGCCGCTTATCCCGGTTGCGATTATATGCTAATCGACCTGGTAAACCTTTATGATCCCGGTTTAATTGTGTTGCCTACCCATCGTTTAGTCAAAAATTGGCAGGGTTTTGAGCCTAATCAATTCCTTAAGCAAATTACCGCAGCCGGCTTTGAAGTTAAGCCTTTGGCCGATTTTGAACAGGCCGAGCAGGCTTTAGCCGCCACCCCGCGTGAAATTGCCGCTTTTGTGCTTTATTTGCAGCAAAACTATTATCTTTTAACTATAAAAAGGGATAGCCCCCTCTTGCCGGCTGCTAAGCCCGAATATTCTACGGCTTATCAGCAATTGGATGTAAGTATTATTCATAGCCTGGTTTTAGAGGCTATTTGCGGAATTGGCAAGGAGCAAATGGCTGCCGAAAGCAATTTAGCCTATAATCGGGATAGCAAGGCTACCATCAAGCAGGCCGATAGCGAAGGTTTTCAGTTTGCAATTTTGATGAATAGCACCCTGGTTGAGGAATTATTGGCGGTGGCTAATGCCGGCGAGAAGATGCCGCAAAAATCTACATTTTTCTATCCCAAAATTATTGCCGGCTTGGTGATTAATAAATTGGATTAAGCACAAGCCCATAATCCGAACCCAGCCCAGCTTTGGCAATTTTTGATTTGTTTGCATTTTGTAGGGAATGGTCTTGACCATTCCGCAGACTGTCAAAAAAGCCAAAACTCCATTTCCCATGGGGGGATGGAAAGGGGGGGGCTTGCCCCCCTTGCGTTGCTGAATTACAGCGTAAGCTGCCAATATTCTTTCCCGGTTCTGGAAAGAATATTGCTCAGGCTGGCAAAAACCTAGTTTTTTGACGGCCTGGGGAATGGTCTTGACCATTCCGCTGTTTGGCTTATTGTTACCTATTACCAGCTGAATTATTTTAGTCTTTTGTTGCCTATTATTAGTTTTTTTATGGGCTGCTGCAATTAGAATACTATTTGCGGCAGCCTTTTTGTTTTGGCCTGCTGCTTGATTTATTTTCTTTACAATAAAAGTTTGCTTGCTCTACGATATAGATT
>CAYJBP010000135.1:0-5368 GCA_964368605.1 uncultured Peptococcaceae bacterium
TGGCGGAGAGGAAGGGATTCGAACCCTTGTGAGCTCTCACTCAAACGGTTTTCAAGACCGCCGCGTTATGACCACTTCGCTACCTCTCCTTATTAACTTGTTTCAACCCTTCTATTATAACTCATTTTTACTGCCTTTGGCAAGTGTTTTTTATACAATCGCTAATTTATTTTTTATGCAGCTTGATGGCAAGACTTAAGCCTCGCCATCAATGCTAACAGGCCGTCGGATAATAGAATATAGTTGTATGGCAAATTATTTGTTAAGCCTTGTAAAACGGATTAGCTTGTCGCAAAAGGTCGGTTTTTTGCTTTAGTATTTTTACGGTATAATCAAGCTGATCTTTAGTATTACCATGGCCAAAGGAAAAGCGAATGGCGCTGTTTAGACGGTCTTTGTTTAATTTCATTGCCCGTAGAACATGAGAAGCATTGGTAGAGCCGGCAGAGCAGGCCGAGCCCGAGGAGCAGGCAATTCCTTCTAAATCCAAGTATAGCAATAAGGCTTCGCCCTCTACATAATCAAAACTTAAATTGGCATTATGAGGCAAACGCATGGTTAGGTGGCCGTTTAAATAGCTACCTTCAATATTTTGTAAAACTTGGCCAACAAAATAATCGCGCAAGCCCTTTAGCATCTGGGCCTCTTGCTGCCAGTTTTGAGCGGCAATAGCTGCTGCTGCTCCAAAGCCGACAATGCCGGGCAAGTTTTCGGTGCCGGGACGCAATCGTTTTTCTTGCCCACCACCATGTACCAGGGGATCAAGCTCCAAATCGGCACGCTTATAAAGAGCACCTACCCCTTTAGGCCCATTAATTTTATGCGAAGAATAGCTTAATAAGTCAATATCCAAATCCTTAACATCAACTGCAATTTTTGCCACCGATTGCACAGCATCCACATGGAATAAAGCACCATAAGCATGGCTTAAATCCGCCAACTCTTTAAGCGGATTAATCGTTCCTACCTCGTTGTTTGCATGCATTATGCTTACCAAAACCGTATCCGGGCGTAAAGCGGCATCCAAATCATCAACCGCCACCTGGCCAAATTGATCAACAGGTAAAACGGTTAGCTCAAAACCATGGGCGGCCAAATACTCGCAAGCATCCAGCACCGCATGATGCTCTACCGCCGAGGTTATGATATGCTTGCCCTTGCCCAGCTCGCAGGCATGTTGTGCCGCACCAATAATGGCAATATTATCGGCCTCGGTGCCGCCGGAAGTAAAGTAAATTGTAGCAGGATCGGCATTAATAAGCGATGCTACCTGGGCTCTTGCTTCCTCCAAATAATTTTTTGCCTGGCGACCAAAACTATGAATACTGGAAGGATTACCAAAATTATTGCTCAAAAAACTACTCATTGCAGCAATTACCTCAGGCAAAAGCGGTGTGGTTGCAGCATGATCTAAATATATTTTTTCCATTCTAATCTCCTAATTATACTATAATTATACTGATTTTTTATATCATATTATAGGTGATTTGTACCAAATAAAACCGCTAACAATTAGCAACAAAATATCTATTAATCATTACATTCTTTTTCTTTGGCAATCAAATCGGCCAGGGTATAGGTGGCCAAAACATCGCTAACTGCCTTTTGAATTTCTTCCCACATAAAACGGCTGCCAAAACCGCATTGCCGATCGCAGCTATCGGCCTCGTCCTCGCTTACGCAGGTGGTTAATGCTAAGGGGCCTTCTAAAGCTCTAAAAATTTCCCCGGCGCCAATTTCTTCGGGCTTAAAGGCCAAATAATAGCCACCTTGGGCGCCGCGGCTGCTCTTTACCAGGCCGGCTCGCTTTAATGGCACCATCAATTGCTCTAAATACCCCTCCGATAATTGCTGGCGCTTGGCAATGGCCGATAAAGTGATCGGGCCATCCTCGCCATGTAAGGCTAAATCTAATAATGCTCTTAGCCCGTAGCGGGCCTTTGTTGATATATTCATAGTCAGCTCCATTTCTTAGTTGGGCAATAGACATTACATCACTAGGGTTAGTATAAGCCAAATTGAAGGGCTTGTCAATATATTTGATACAAATATACTATTAAATATATTTGCAAAATCGGTCATTTTGATGTACAATTTAAGTAAGAATACATTTTTAAGGAAAATTATGATTGCGATTATTAGCGATACGCGCTATAGGATGGCGCTAGCCTTGATTAGATGCTTGGCCGAAAATGGAGTGCGCATAATTGTTTGTGAAAGCGATGATTGCCAAAATAATCCTGCTAAACCGCCGTTGGGCTTTTATAGTAAATATATTACTGAAGCACATTTTTTAAAAAATACCAGCTATAACAGTGACTTGCTTAGTCTTTGTTATGATATTGGCAGCCGATTTAAGCAAAAGCCGGTATTGATGCCGATTGGCGCACGCAGCTTAAACTTGATGGCCGAGCCGAATTTTAGACTGCAATTGGCACAAGCGGCCGACTTTATAGTTCCTGATCAGGCTGCATTGGATTTGCTAAATGATAAGCAAAAAATGGCAGATTTGGCCAAAAGCCTGGCCATTCCTTGTCCTAGCGGCTTTGATGAGCCGCTAGCACCAAGCTTTCCCTGCGTGGTTAAGCCGGTTTGTGGTGAAAAATTAGGGCTTAAAGCCGCCGAGCGCTATCTGATTTGCCATAATGATGAACAACTTAAGCAGGCCAAAAAGCATTTTGCGCCCTATCAAACAACATTGATAATTCAGCAGTATTTAGCCGGCAGCGGCTTGGGCTGTTCTGTATTGGCAAATAAAGGACAAATTGTGGATTTTATTTGTCATCGTCGTATTCGTGAATACCCGATTGCCGGCGGCCCATCATCTTGCTGTATTGCCGAGCATAATCCACTGCTTAAAGACTATGCTCAGCGCCTTACTAAAGCAATTGGTTTTAGCGGCTTAGCGATGTTTGAATTTAAAGAAGATGCCGCCGCCAACCCCTATTTTCTAGAAGCAAACCCCAGGGTTTGGGGGTCTTTTCCGCTGCTAAGGGTTGCTAAGAGTAATTTGCCGCTTTATTGGTTTTATCAGGCTTATCAATTGAGTAATCCTGGTTTTAATATTAATGATTTAAAAGTTGCCGCTTATAAAAATAAAAAGATGCAATTTGTTTTTTCCGACTTGATGGCCGGCTTAAATCATTTTAAGCAAGGAAATTTACGACCTGCACTAGGGGCTTTTATTGACACTTTAAATCCTGCTGTTAAAGATGGGCTTTTTGAATTTAAAGATGCCCGACCCTTTCGCATATATTTAAAGAGCATAATTAAGGGACGCTAAAATGTTGAAAATCGATTTTCATGTGCATAGCAATTTATCGCTCGATGGGCGCTCTACTCTTAGGCAGCTGGCCTTAGCTGCTAAAAAGCGTGGTTTAAATGCCATAGTTATTTGCGATCATAATCTTTATGCTCTGCAAAATATGCAACAAATAGAGGATGTTTATTTAATACCCGGTATCGAGATTTCCAGCCATGAAGGGCATATATTGGCCTTGTTTTGTAAAAGCAATTTGGATTTAGACGCACTTTGCCAAGGCGGCTTGCCACGTGCTGCCACCGTGATTGCGGCAATTCATAGTCATGATGGGCTGGCAGTTGCGGCGCATCCTTTTGCCAAAGCGCCCAATGATTTATTATTGAATAATGTGGATATTATCGAAACGATAAATGCCCGTGCCACCTTTAAAAATAAGGAGGCAAATCGGCAGGCTACAGCTTATGCTCTTAGTAATAAACTGCCGCAATTAGCCGGCAGTGATGCCCATAGCGCTGCCGAAATTGGTAATGCCTATACCCAAATTGATATTGAGCTAAACCCAAATCATGCCGCCGCCGATATGCTTGCCCAAATAAGAGCAGCGCTTTTAGCAGGGCATAGCAGGCCAATTTTAAGCAAAACCACTAAACATTATTTAAAAGGATTATCTCAGTTTAGAATGGCCTGGCGTCGTAAGCGTTTAAAATCGATAATTAAAGCTTTAGTTTATTTAATATATAGCATATTATTAGACATTATTAAAAGGTAGGTTATAGTATGAGTTTAGTAACAAAAGGAATAGGGGTGGCTAAAAAACTTAAGCATCGCTACAACGATAAGCTCAAAGCAGCTAGCCCTATATATTTATCCCCGGTGCGCCGAATTGAGCGGGTGGCTTTAAATCAAAAATTTTGTGCCATGACCTTTGATGATGGTCCTTGTGCCCTGCCGCCAAGTAATAACAAAATAGATAAATCATTAACCTTGCATTTAGTTGAGGTTTTAGAGCAATTTGAGGCTAAGGGAACCTTTGATATTATTGGTGATACCACAGAGAATTACCCGGATTTACCAGGTAAAGAGGGTAGTGCGCTTTGGGGTGGCCTAAGCTATGATCATTATCCCGATATCAATCAAGATGATCAAGGTGGTGCTAATAATTGTCCGGAATTAATTACACGTATTTTAAAGGGTGGACATCAAATCACCAATCATACTTATTTGCATATTTTATATGGCAAAAAACCTTTTGTATACGGCAAACGCAAATATTTGGGCGATATTGATTTGGTAATTGCCGATTTAAAGCGCTTGGATGATTTGCTTAATTTTAGGCATCATTATAAAATGAAATTTTCTCGTCCGCCACATTATGTGGACAATATCGAGGCTAATCTGAATGCATATGATGCCTTGGCGGCTTTGGATTATCAATATATGGCGGCCAGTTTTGATGGTGGGGGGTGGCTGCCTTTAGCCGATTATCAACAGGAAGTTGATGCAATGGTTGCGGTAGTTAAGCAGGCTTTAGATAATGATCCGCTATCCTTATGCGGCCAGATAATTTTTCAGAAAGATGGCTATAATATGGCCAGACGCACCCCGGTGGCCGACGCTTTAGGCCTACAATTGCAAATTCTTAAAGATTATGGCTATCAAGTTATTACCGTTGAAGAATTGTTGCAAAAATCCCAATTTAGCGATATAAGCCCGGATCATGAAATTTATACCTCTGCGCTTCATTTACTGGATAGAGGCTATTGCCCGGCTTTTAGCGACAATACCCTTAAATTAGATAAACCTTTAACTTTGGGGGAATTAGCAATGATGGTCTTTGGCAAGCCCGGCAGCGAATTAAGAAGGCTTGCCATAAAAAATGGTACAAAAAATCCACTTTCCGGGATGGAGTACAGTCATCCTTACAGTGGTGCTATCGAATTGGCTATGGCAGATGATTTATTTATAAATAATAATCCATTTAATCCAAATCAGCCTGCCGGTATCGAAGATTGCATTAGTTTTCTCGAAGGTGTAACCAAGCAAGTGCCGCGTCTTGAAAATAATAGCCGTTCCGAATTTATTCGTGTTTTGGCCAAATTTGCTTAG
>CAYJBP010000136.1:0-5011 GCA_964368605.1 uncultured Peptococcaceae bacterium
GCCATCAGTTGATTATTTTCTATAAGTGTAATAGTTATCTGCACAAAATCATGGCCACTGATATCGGCTAGATACATCATAGAAGCATTGATTATTTGATCGGGGAAATTAATTAGCTCGGCTTCCATTAAAATATTGACATATTGTTGCATAATTTCAATATCATCTTCATTGCCCAGATTAGCCATACCGATGGCTAGCGCGCCATTAGCAGCCACTTGCTTAGTTGCAAAAAGCGGCTCTAAGTTATCCTTTGGGAGGTTTAATATCTCGGCCAATTCGGCACTGTCACTGTCAAAACCTAAATTTGGCAAGATAATGGAGCAATTAAGCATTTCATCACCAAGCCATAATTCGGCGCTAAAGGGCAAGCCGCCGGTAATTGCACCTTGGCAATAGCCAATATTTTTGCGGTCAATATCTTGGCTAAAATTGCATAGCGGCGGCATATATTTAAACTCATAATAGCCGGGGCAGGGGTTAAGCTGCCTGGCAGCCTCATATTCTGCCAATAATTCTTCAAGCTCGTCCTCATCCAAATCCTCCGGCCAAATTGTTTGTTGATGCCGGGCATAGAATTTATAAGACAAACCCTTGCCGCTTAATAATTGCTCAATATTTAAATCATTAATGTCGATATTTTGGGTCATGATTATTCCTCCTATTATTGATAATGATGCAAAATATCCTCAACTTTTTTCAAAAGTTTAACTCTAACACTGGCCGGTTCAATCACTTTGACATTAGTTTCATACTGCAAAAGCCAAAAATAGAGGCCTTCGCTATCTAAAACATCAATCTTAACCTGATAATAATCGGCATCAACCCGGTTAATATGTAAATCTTGGCCGAAATAATCAATTAAATCATCAAACATATCAGCTTTTACCTGCAAGGTTAATTTAATCTTCTCGCCGCCAAAATGATAAAGAGAGCTGCGGATATATTCTTCTAATTGCAAATCGGCATTTGCGCCTAGAATATCGGTTAAGCTTTTGCGTTTTTGCTCGCAAATTTCCAAGTTTTGCATACGCTCCAGCCGATAATAGCTCAGATTATCGTATTTAGGATAATTGGCAATTAAATAATACTGCTCATTTTGCCAAATTAGGGCATAGGGATTGACGATATAGGCCAAGCCCTGCCTGCGTAATTGGGGTTTGAGCTCGTTATCGGTATAAGTATAATTAAAGCTGATTTGACGATTTTTTTTGATAGCGGTCAGGATATTTTCAATATTATATTTGCTGATATTGGTTGGCGATTTATGCTTAAACTTAATCAAACCCGACCTTTTGAGCAGCTTTTGACTACTCTCATTAACCAGAGTATAGAGTTTATTTTCCAGCTCTGCCGCATGATCGGAAGTTAAAAACTTAGCACTCCAAACCGCATCCAGCAGGATTTTCACCTCCCAATCTTCAAACTCGCGGCTGGCCAGAAAATAGCCTTTTTTATTATCGGCCGAGGCGATAATATCATAATCTGCATAATCTTTGAGCAAATTAATATCCCGACAAATAGATTTGCGTTCGGCCTCGATACCATAAAGCAGCCGCAGCTTTTCGCCGATTTGGATAGCAGTTAAAGGGTGATCTTCATCGGTAGTCTTTAGTATTTCGATAATTTTGAGGAGCTTGAGTTTAGAATTCATAAGCTTAAACCGCCTTTCTTAATTCTATTATAACATAAAACCGATACCTTTTGTGGTATCGGTTCGGAATAAGTTTTTGGTTTTGGTGTGGAGGTGGATGCAAATTTTGCATAGCAATAAACAAAGAAAACCCAGCTAAAGATATGAAAAAAATTTCTAAACTTTTATCCAACTGTGGGCAAACATGTGGTCAAAAGCCTAAAATTAGAAAAGCAACATAGAACAATAAGCTGCAAAGAGGGGGATGGAAAGGGGGAAACTTCCCCCGGCGCTTAAGCGAAGCGGATAAAAAGCAGCGGGTCTTAGGCTATACTATATCAAACCGCAGAGAATTAAAGCCCAGCACCAAGCCAAAATCAAACCAAAAATGAAGCTGCTCGACCAAAATAAAAAAATACTTACCTAAAAGGTAAGTATTTTTTTATTTTGTTATTAACAGCCAAAAAAGATATCATCTGCTTTTTGAGATTTGATTCGGGGGATTCGCACTATCGCCACTCAATTATTATTAGAAAGATGTACATTTCAAAAGTACATCTATAACCGCATTACCTGTAAACACCTCAAACGACATATCTTTTGCTTCATCTTCAAAACGCATCAGATAAGCATTAGCATTTTTGATTTCCTCGTTTTTTATAAGATTTGTCAGCATTTTAATATGGTTGTTTACATCGTGGCGAAAAGTTCTTGTATTCTCATATTTCTGCCTTGCTTCGCTGATATATTGCTTTTGCATATCGGCGAATACTTCAAGTGCTAACACTCTGTTTTGTGTGTCAATATCTTGACATCACTATTTTTATAAAAATCACATAAAATTCAACAATCAAACATAAAAACCTGTGCCAAACATTAAAGGCACAGGTTTTTATATTTGCCACTTTTCGCCAGCACTTTCCCGATGATACCTAAAGCATAGCGCTTAATTTTAAGGCTAATACTTAATTGATAATCTATGCTATAATTAAATCAAAGTTTTTTTAAATTCAGCCGCACATTTTAGCTTTCCCCAGCGTTAAACAATATGGAAGGAGGTAATATGTCTTTGGAATTAAAAGATCAATACGAAAAGATATATGCATTTTGCTATTTCAAAGTGCGAAATCGGGAACTTGCCGAAGATATTACCCAGGAAACCTTCCTCAAATACTTTGCCACAAGCGGCTATCTTGAACAAGGCAAAAAACTGGCCTTCCTCTATACCATAGCTCGCAATTTATGCAATGATCACTTTAGAAAGGTGACTCCGACGGTAGATATTGATAGCCTGCCTGATTTAACGGAAGCAACAGCAGATAGTTTGGCTACCTATATGGCCGTTCGGGCTGCTGTGGCAAAGCTCTCTTGCGCAGATCAGGAAATAGTGCTGCTTAGATTTACAAACGAACTTAAATTAAGCGAGATCGCCAGCTATTTAGGTATTTCCCGATTTGCCGTTTATCGCAAGCTAAATGCAATCGAAAAACAGCTAAAAGCCACTTTGAGAAAGGAAGATTTTTATGGATAAAAAGCTAAAATCCGCCTTAAAACAAAACTTTGCCCCACCCCCCTCGCAGCAAAAGGAAGCATTTATAAGCAGCATCTCCTATCCCAAAGCAAAGCCAAGTGAATTGCTAATTTGCCAAATCGGCTTTATCCGCAAAAGGGTCTGGCTTTTATTTGCCCTTAGTGTTTGTTGTGCTTTTTTCTATACGGAACTTGCGGTGATGCCGGAAAATATTGTGGTCGGAGTATCGGCATTTTTACCGCTTTTCTCACTGGTTACGATTAGCGAAATTTATAAAAGCAGCGCCTACAATATGGCCGAAACGGAGCTTGCTTGCAAACATAATTTGCCTAAAATTACCCTGATGCGGCTGGGTATACTCGGTACGGTTAGCTTTGTAATGCTCTTACTATTTGTTGCTATCGCCTATAAAAACGATTTTGGCGCGCTTAGAAATACGATTTATATCACTGTGCCATACCTGCTTAGCAGCTATATCAGCCTTTTGCTTATTGCCAAACTTCGCACAAAAGAAACGATTTATGTTTGCGCAGCGGTAAGCTTTGCTGTCAGCATTTTTACCTTTATCGCCAACAGTAATTATCGGTTTATCTATAAGGCAGATTTTACTTTTATTTGGCTAATTATATTTGCGCTGCTTATCGGGCTACTCACGGTCAGCCTAATCAGATTTATTAAATCACAGGAGGAATTACCATGGAATTGCGTTTAGATAGAATAACCAAGCAGTATAAAAACAAAATCGCCGTTGATAGGCTAACATTGACCCTTACCTGCGGTGTTTATGGTCTGCTGGGAGCAAATGGAGCGGGCAAAACCACGCTTATGCGGATGATTTGCGGAATACTAAAGCCAACCAGCGGCGAAGTAAAATTTAATGGTATTGATGTAGCAGAGGAAAGTTATCGTGATGCCCTCGGCTATTTGCCGCAAGATTTCGGTTATTACCCTGAATTTTCAGCGCAAGATTTTATGTATTATATGGCCAGCCTAAAAGGCCTAACCAAAGCCCAAGCCAAGTCCAAAACCAAAGAATTGCTGGAAATTGTGTCTTTAGCCGATGTGGCAAAAAAGAAAATCAAGACCTATTCGGGCGGTATGAAGCAGCGTTTAGGCATAGCCCAGGCCTTGCTCAATAATCCTAAAATCCTAGTGCTTGACGAGCCAACCGCAGGACTTGACCCCAAAGAGCGGGTGCGTTTTCGCAATCTCATATCGGAGCTGGGCAAGGATAGGATTGTGCTTTTATCTACGCATATTGTGTCTGATGTGGAGAATATAGCCGGCACAATTTTGGTAATGAAAGATGGGCAAATGCTGCATAATGGGGCTTTAGAGCATATTATTAAGGCTATTGAGGGTAAGGTTTTTGAATGTGTGGTGGATAACAAAACTGCCGAAAATCTGATGGCGACTTACCCTGTTATCAATCTTCGGGCAGAGGGGGAGAGTACATTTTTGCGGCTGGTATGTGAGGGAAAGCCACATGATGCGGCGGTAAGTGTTAGTGCTACTTTGGAGGACTTGTACTTGTACTATTTTTCGGAGGTAAGCGGGAATGAATAACTTTTGGACACTAGTAAGCTTTGAATACAAAAAGATTTTTATCAGAAAATCAGTCTTTATCGCCATGATATTGCTAGTAGTCGCAACTTTGCTCTCCACTGTAGCGACGGTGCTGGGCGATGTAGATCCCAACGACCCGGGTAGCATAACCAGGTATGAGGAACTATTGATTTACAAGGAGCATAAGCTTGCCCTATCCGGCCAAGAATTAAGCGGGGATTTGATCTTTGCAGCAGCCAGCGCCTATGCCACCATACCCGATAATGTTTACCCTTATACCG
>CAYJBP010000137.1:0-4891 GCA_964368605.1 uncultured Peptococcaceae bacterium
GTTACTTTTTGGCCTTCGTCCAAAGTACGGAAACCGTCGCTTTGGATAGCCGAGAAATGTACGAATACATCATCGCTACCGTCATCATTTGTGATGAAACCAAAACCCTTGTCTGCATTAAACCATTTAACTGTACCGCTGTTCATTATAACTGCCTCCTCGAAATTGTTGTTGTCCCTGCCGAACAAATAAAATTAAGTTTTTTTAGTCTTTAATTAGCTTTTGTAACCGGAACACATTCCTAGTATATAACCTAAATATTAATTTGTCAAGAAAAAAGTATTTTTTTTTCTAAGGTCAATTCGTGTACAAGGTATTATTGACAAAAACCGATAAATTTTGTATTATATATATAAGTTTAAAAAACATCTTTTTTTGTTACAAAGTTTAGGCCTTAAATTTGGGAGGAAAATATGGAAGAAAAGAAAAAGCAAGCCCGTTATGGTAATGATAAATTTAATCGTTTTTTGCTTTTACTAAGTGTTTTATTTATTAGCTTAATGCTATTACATGAGCGTTTTTGGTTGATATTAGCCATCAGTACCATGCTTTTTGCATATGTGCGTATTTTTAGCCGCAATATTGAGCAAAGAAAAGCCGAAAACGATGCCTTCATGCGTATTTTTAGCAAAAAAAAGCCTGATTTAGCTACAGAAAATCCATCAAATAATTCGGATACAGCCCAAAACCCTCAAAACGAAGCCCTTATCTTGATTTGCGCTTGCCCTAATTGCCAAAGCCAATTAAGTATACCAAAAGAACATATCAACCTAAGGATTAAATGTCCCAACTGTGAACATTGTTTTACTTATCAACAAAATTCTAATTAATGGCCATTAAATTTATGAATCCAAAAATCCTTGCATTTTTGGCCAAAGCTAGGCTTTGGCAGTGGCGGCTCTTGAGCGGATTTCAAGTATTCTTCGATAAAATATTGCTGGCTATCTAAATTAATTTCCTGCTTTTGCTTACGATAATAATGGCCATCGCTTTCTAAAACCGAAGCCTTAATATTATCTTGCCAAATGATTTCGAGCATTTGAGCAATTTTTGCTCGCACTTGAGGATCAAAAGTCGGGCAGGCAATTTCGATTCTTCTTTCGGTATTACGGGTCATCAAATCGGCCGAGGATAGATAAATACTATCGCCTTGGCCAAAACTATAGATACGGCTATGCTCTAAAAAGCGGCCAACAATGCTGATAATACGGATATTATCGGTATAGCCTTTAATCCCCGGCACCAGGCAACAAATGCCACGAATAATCAATCTAATTTTAACCCCGGCCTGCGAGGCCTCGATTAATTTATTGATAATTGTTAAATCGGTTAAAGAATTAAATTTAAAAAAGATAGCTCCTTGCTCGCCCAGGCTAATTTGCTGATCAATTAAATCCAGCAAATTGGCCTTTAAATAATGGGGAGCTACCCATAAATGGCGATAATTGCCCTCGGTATTGCCTAGGGCCATATTCCTAAAAAATTCTACCCCATCTTCGCCTAAGCGCTTATCGGCGCTGATTAGCGATAAATCTGTATATAAAGCAGCGGTTTTTTCATTGTAATTACCGGTGCCTATTTGGCTAATATAACTTAATACGCCCCGTTCGCTGCTGGTAATTAGGCAGATTTTGGAATGGATTTTATATTCATCAAAGCCATAAATTATCCGACAGCCGGCATCTTCTAGGCGCTCCGACCAATTAATATTATGCTGCTCGTCAAAACGGGCCCTTAATTCCATGATAATCAGCACTTCTTTACCGTTTTCGGCAGCAGCGCATAGATAATCGACCAGCTTAGCCCGATTGGCTAAGCGGTAAATCGTCATTTTTATCGAAACTACATTTTTATCATAGGCGGCCTCTTTAATCAATTTTAAAAAGCCGTCGATTTGCTCAAAAGGATAGAAAAATAGCCAATCTTTTTGGCGAACTTGGCGCATAATGCTTTGGTTTAAGTCTAAATTTGCTACCGGCTGCGGCTTAAAATCCGGGTAGAGCAAATTGGCCTTCTCTGCCTCCGGCACTTTGCCAAAAAGCTGATAGACATAATCCATATTTAAGGCTGTAGCTGCAATAAAAATTTGATAAGCCTCGATATCAAAATAATGGCAGAGGATTTTTTCAAAAGCGGTACTTAGCTGATAATTGGCCTCGAGGCGCACCACCGCCAGCTTACGACGTTTATGCAAAAGCTTTTTCATGGTAAGCCTAAAATCTTCAACCTCGTCATAGGCGGCATCATTATAATCGATATCGGCATTACGGGTAATGCTAATGCAGTTTTTTTCAACAATATTATATCCGGGAAAAATATCTGCCGCATATTCAAAAATAATTTTTTCCAAGCGAATATAGCGTATTTCCTGCTGTTTAGCCGGCAAAAAAACGATTTGGGGCAGGCTATTAGGCAAAGGGATAAGCGCTAAAATTTGCTTATCCTGCCTTTGCAATAAAGCAATAGCATGAATGGATTGGCCGGGAACATGCGGAAAAGGATGATGGGTATCGACAATTTGCGGCGATAAAATCGGCTTAATATTTTCCTGATAATAATTTTTGATAAATTTAGCCTCATCCGAGCTTAAATCGACCATATCCAAAGAATGCAGGCCATGATTAATTAAATCGCGACGTACTTTGCGATAAATTTCGGTTTTCTTTTGATAAAGAATCCGTACCGCCTCATAGATTTTGGCTAATTGCTGATCGGCAGTTAGCTGCGATTTAGAATCTTTATGCATAGGATCGATGGCTTTTAAATCAAAAAGGCTGCCAACCCTAATCATAAAAAATTCGGCCAAGTTGCTATGAAAAATGGCAATAAACTTTAATCTTTCCAAATGCGGTACTTGTTGATTATTAGCCTCTTCTAAAACCCGCTCATTAAATTTCAGCCAAGATAGTTCCCTGTTTTGGGTGCAAGAAATCTTTTGTGGATCTATTGCCATGTTCATTATCCTCCCTAAAGAGCTTGGTATAAAGATAGCCTTCACGCACGCCATAATTGCTAATCAATAATTGCTCGCCCTTATAGGCGGCAAAAATTTCGGTTAAAATGGCCATGCCCGGCAAAATGGTATGCACCCGATCGGGCACAACTTTAAGGATTTTATTGGTGGCAAATTTATGGTCATCATAAAAATGCTCGAGCATCATCGCAATTTTAGAGGCATCTACGGCATTATTGGTTTCCGGCAAATGATATAAGGCATTATGCAACTTACAAGCCGCCCTTACCGTGCCCCCTACCCCACAAACAAGTGGATAATCTTTAGAAAACTCAATTTTAGCAAGCTCTTTTTTGATATGCAAATTAATTTTTTCGCGCTCTTTAGCCGTAGGCAAAATATCATGAACATGCTTTTTATAAAGATTAAGCGAGCCAATCGGCATTGAATAGGACTTTTCGATTTTGCCATCGCTATAGCAGGCAAGCTCGGTAGAGCCGCCGCCAATATCAATAAGCATGCCTTGTTTTAAATTATGCAAGTGGGTAGCGCCGATAAAGGCATAAAGCGCTTCGCTGGAGCCGGATACCAAATCTATTTCAAAGCCGGTTTCCCGATTGATAAAAGATATGGCTTGCGCCGAATTTTTAATATTACGTAAAGATGCGGTGGCAAAAACAAAAACCTGCTTAACTACAATATTACTTATAATTTGCTTAAAGCCGTTTAAAGTATTAACAGCCTTTTGCAAACCACTGGTATTCATATAGCCCTCATGATCGATATAGCCGGCTAAGCCTGCCATTTGCTTTTGATTAAACATTAGCTGAAAATCCGCGCCAATTTGTTTATAAATAGATAGTCTTATCGTATTCGAACCAATATCAATTACTGCGTACATAATTTCTCCTTAATTTTTATTACTTATTTTGTAGTTGATTTTATTTTACATTATATTTTAGCTAAAATAAAACAAAATTATGTTAAATTTAGGGAAAATCAGCTATTTCCAGATATTTTTTAATTGATGCGGCTTAATTGGCTGCTTAGAATCGATAAAATAACGGGCAGTTACTTTAAAATTCCAGTCGAATTCATAAACTAAGGGGATGCAATTGGGGATATTAACCTTCATTACTTCCTCTTCATTAAGGTTTTCAAAATACATTACCAGGGTACGCAAGGTATTACCATGGGCCGAAATAATAATTCGCTGGCCATCTAAAAGCGATTTATGAATATGGCTTTCGTAATAAGAAATTACCCGCTCGGCCGTTTGCTGTAAGCTTTCGGCAGCAGGCAAAAGATGTTTGGCCACGGTACGATATTGCTCGCTTAAACGAGGGTGACGGCTATCGGTGGCGGCAAGCGGCGGCGGCGAGGCAGCCAAAGAGCGACGCCATTTATGCACTTGCTCGGCCGAAAATTGCTCGGCCATCTGCGCCTTATTTAGGCCTTGCAAATCACCATAATGGCGCTCGTTTAATTTCCAGCTTTTAATCACAGGCAGCCATTTACGATCATATTCTTGTAAAATAATCGCCAAAGTATCAATTGCCCTTTGCAAAAATGAAGTATAGCAAATATCAAAATCAAAGCCATGAGCCTGCAAAAGCGCGGCCGCCCGAGCCGCTTCCTGCTCGCCCTGGGTGGTTAAGGGCACATCTGTCCAGCCGGTAAAAAGGTTTTCTTTATTCCAGGTGCTTTCGCCATGGCGAATTAATACCATTTTCATAAATAGCCTCCTTTTTTTGGGTATATTATAAATATATCCAAAATCATCGGAATTGTCAAGATAAGCAATGCTTAGGCAGTTAGCCATTAATTTAAAAAAATGTGCTAAAATACCCATTTTAATTTATAGAAACTTATGATATAATAATCACAAAGCGATTATTATATAGCTTTATTTAATACGCCGGAAATTCTCGGCCAAAG
>CAYJBP010000138.1:0-4863 GCA_964368605.1 uncultured Peptococcaceae bacterium
GTAGGGGAGTGTTGATTATGCAGCTTGCTTTATTTTGGTGCAGCAGCTTTGGATTATGGCAATTATATTGCGGCAACTATTTGACATGGATTTTTCTGATTAATGAATCTTTTTTAGCCAACTTGTTAATCAAAACAAAAATTATAACATATATATTGAAAAAACTTGCTATTTATACTTATATTATGCTATAATATTTTTTTAATTTAATATAGGGAGAACGCAATGCTTACAAAAAAAGAACAGGCCGCTATAGCCAAAGCCAAAATTTTAGAGGCTGCCCATCAATTAATCAGAGTTACAGGCTATGATAATATCCATATCAAGGATATTACCGACGCTTGCCAGATGTCGCCCGGTAACTTCTATCATTATTTTTCATCTAAAGAACAATTATTCGATGAATTAGACTCCAAAGACTTTTACGAGGACTTTGCCTCTTTGCAAATGGAGAATGATCTTGATGTTAATCAAAGGCTAAATTCCTATATTAAACAATGGATTGCTCATAGTGTTAATGATTATGGCTCTAATTATATGTTTTACTGGGCTAAAAAATATATTCAAAGGGCTAATAAAAAAAGCCCCTGTCGGCTTTCCTTAATCGCCAACCATATTAAAAAGATTTTAAATCTAGGGTTAGAGCGCGGCGAGCTAAGTCCCCAAACCCCCATCGATACCATTGCTATATCAATCTCCTATACCCTATATGGGGCCATGGCACATTTTGCCGCCACTGATCATGGCGACGGCTTAATCAAATGGTCTATCAGCTTTTGTGATGATATTATTACCACTACTTTAATGCCCTATTTTTTAAATAAATAATAATTACCTTAATGTTTGCCAAAAATAAGTTATAGCTACTAATTGCTATAACTTATTTTTTTTAAGTTTTTTTTTCTTGACAAAAACTTAAATGTGTAGTAAACTAAATTTATTAAATCTAATTCATTAAATCTGATTTAATGTTTTTTTGCAGTAGCAAGTAGGTATTATTCATATTAACGAAAGGTGGACTAGCTATGAAGAAACTTGAAATTGGCAATTTTCAGGTGAAGGACATTGTATTTGGTGCCCAAACCGGATTTTGCAAGGGTGTGCTTACCATCAACAAAGAGGAAGCTATTGCCCAAATTAACCCGGAAGGCAAATTGGTAAACATCGATTTAGATGTTGTTCGTCCCGGCGATAGTGCCAGAATTCTGCCGGTTAAGGCTGTAGTAGAGCCTCGGTTTAGGCCTGATGGTAGGGCTGTTTTCCCCGGTTTTACCGGTGCCGTTAGTAAATGCGGCGAAGGTAAAGTTTTTGCCATGAAAAATATGTGCGTAGTTGCCAGCGGCAAATACAGCAGCATGTATGATGGCATGATTGATATGTCGGGCCCGGCTGCCGATCATAGCGTTTTTTCTACATTGATTAACTTGGTTGTTTATGCCGAAAGAATCGAAGAAAAAGATTTGGATCTTACCTTAAGAGAAGAAGTTGAACAAAAAATGGCTGCCCATCTTTTAGCAGAATATGTAGCCAAATCTTTAGAAGGCCAAGAGCCGGAATGCTGGGAAGTTTATGAATTAGAAACCGGCAAAAAATTAGCTCAGGAAAAAGGTCTGCCTAAAGTTGCTTATTATATGACTATTTATAGCCAGTATGCTCGTAACTGCAATGAAGTTGTTTATGGCCAAGATTGCCATAATATGATGTCTGTTTTAGTGCATCCCAATGAGGTTTTTGATGGCGCTGTTGCCTCTTTAACAGGCATGATGGGCCAAGCCCAGGGTGCTTATGGTTATCAAAACCAGCCTACTATTAAGCGCTTATTTGCCGAACATGGCAAAACCATTAACTTTATGGGCGTAGTGCTTTGCCCGGGCGAGGTTTCTAATGATATGAAGCTTGCCGTTAAAAATCGTAGCGGCGAAATTGGCCAATTGCTCGAGCTGGATGCCGCCATTATTGCCGAATATGTTGGCGGTAGCAATATCGATGTGGATTTCTTCTACCACTTGGCCGAGATGGAAGATCGTGGCATTAAGGCGGTAGGCATTATGTCGGAGCATGGCGGCAAAATGATGCAAGATGCTAAGGGCGATGCCATTATTTCCGGCGGCGATACCGGCGTGGTTATCGAATTGCCGGCCATGGATAAGGTTATCGGCGATATTAAATCCGTAACCCGTGACTATTATTATGGCTCTTGGACCATTCATGATGAATATGGCCCCAGCCTCCGCGAAGATGGCTCTTTAATTATTAACTTATATATGATTGCCGATGCCGGAAATATTGCCGGTTTCCAAAAGAAAGCCGTTCGCGAATTTTAATAAATTATAGAATAGGAGGACTATCATGAAAAAGGCAATACTTTACATAAACCAATTTTTTGGCGGTGTAGGCGGCGAAGATGTAGCCGACTTTCAGCCCATTATTAAAGAAGGGGCGGTTGGCCCCGGTTTAATGCTGGAATCAGTATTAAATGATACCGTCATTACCCATACCATAATTTGCGGTGATAACTTTTTAAATTCTAATCAAGAGCAAGCCTTGGCCACTATTGATGGCTTTATCAATGATAAAGAATTTGATATTTTCCTAGCAGGCCCCGCTTTTCAGTCGGGACGCTATGGCATGAGCTGTGGCGAAATTTGCAAATATGTACATCAAAAATACAAAGTGCCGGTAATTACCAGCATGCATAGCGAAAGCCCCGGTGTAGATGCCTACCGCGAAACCGAAGGTATCTATATAATGAAGGGTAATAAAAGCGCTGCTAAGTTGCGTGATGATGCTAAGATGATGGCCACTATTGCCAATAAAATTTTAGCTGGCGAAACCATTTGCGGCGCCGATGACGAGGGGTATTTTGGTCATGGCATTCGTCAGATTGTTTTTACCGAAAAAACCGCAGCCGATCGGGTAGTGGATATGCTTTTGGCCAAATTAAATGGCGAGCCTTATACCACCGAGTATAAAATCGAAATCCATGATGCAGTAGAGCCGGCTAAGGCTGTTGCTAATCTTAAAGACAGCAAAATTGCCTTAGTAACTACCGGCGGCTTGGTGCCGGTTGGCAACCCGGATCGTATTCCTTCGGGCACAGCCTCGGTTTGGAAAGCCTATGATATTAGCGCCATTGATGAATTAAAAGGCGGCGAGTTTTACAGTGTACATGGTGGCTTTAGCACCAATTTTGTTAATGAAGACCCCGAAACCTTATTGCCGGTAGCCCCTTTAAAAGCAGCCTTAAAAGATGGCGCTATTAAAGATATTCACCATAGCTTTTATGCTACAACCGGCAATTTAACCGCCTTAAAAGAAGCCAGACGCATGGGTAAAGAAATTGCCGCCGAATTAATTGCCGCCAATGTAGATGCGGTAATTATGACCAGTACCTGAGGCAGCTGCACTCGTTGCGGCGCAACGATGGTTAAAGAATTGGAAATGGCCGGCCTGCCTACTGCCCATATCACCAATATGACTCCGGTAGCCAAAGTAACCGGTTCTAATCGAATTGTTCCCGGTATTGCTATTACCAACCCTGTAAGCGATGTAAATTTGCCGCTTAATGAGCAAAAAGTAAATCGTCGCAAACTACTCGACCGCTCATTAGCAGCCGTTGCTACTAATGTAGACGAACCTACTTTCTTCTAGTTTTTTTGTAATCGCTGCTAATCAAAGGCTTAAACAACACTTTTATCGCAATTTAAGCTGATTTTGGGGGCATAGGGCTATTTAAGCCTTATGCCGGCCAAAAAACTTATTGATTATGCTTTTGTTTAGGCCAACAGATAATTTAAAGGAGGTAAGGATTATGGGTCCTTTTGGTATTCCTTGGTCAATTACAATAGTTTATATTTTAGGTATCATAATTGTTCCGATTATAGTTGAAATTATGATTCGCTCTAAGTGGTGGAAAAAGCAGTCGGATTTTTATTTTTCTTTTAATAAAGAAAGCAAAGACGATAAGTAGATTATCCAATCACTTGGGCTAAGAAAGGAGCTTAATTTTATGGAAATTAATTGGATACAAGTAGGCATGGCTATTGTCTATATGCTGGTATTAGTTGGTGTTGGTTTATATATGAGCCGCAAAGTTAAAAGCTCTACCGATTATTGGATTGGCGGCCGCCAAATTGGGCCGATTGCTACAGCCATATCTTATTCGGCAGCATATTATAGTACTGTTGCTATTATTGGTGGTCCACCGCTTTATTATTTATATGGTTTAGGCTATTCTGCCTTAGAATTGTTTTTAAATGTATTTTTAACCGGATTTATTATCTTTGTTGTTTTTGCACCAAAAATCAGAGCAGTTTCCGAAAGATTAAATTCGGTATCGCTTTCGGGTTACCTGGCCGTTAGGTTTAAATCTAATAAAATCAGGCTTATATGCTCGATTATTGTAGCTATTATGATGATACCCTATGCCATCAGTGTAGTTAAAGGTATTGGCGATGCCATGACGGCCATTTCGGGCATACCTTATGAGGTTGCCGTATTGGTTGTAACCGTAGTTTGCTTTGGCTATTTGGCTACCAGCGGCTATTGGGGCGCATCTACCGTTGACTTAATCTTAGGCTTTACTATTACGGTGGCTGTTTTAGTTGTAGCCGGTTCCGTTTTAATCGAAACCGGTGGCATTGGCCCAATTGTTAACTATGTGGCCGAGCATGAGCCGGAAAAACTAACCTTAACCGGCGGCCTCTCTTGGGGGACAATATTTAGTTATGCCGGGGTTTGGGCCTTTATTGCCTTTGGTCAACCGCAGCTTATCACCAAGTTTATGGGCCTGCGTGATGGCCGTACCGTTAGTGCGGTAATTAGAGTTTCGGTTTATTGGCAAATTATTTATTGGGTTTGCAC
>CAYJBP010000139.1:0-4510 GCA_964368605.1 uncultured Peptococcaceae bacterium
TAGATTAATCAGTTATCCTATTACTTAGGTACTGTATCCACAAGTCTTATCTTCGCTTGTTATTCTTTTAGGGTATGCAACTTCGGTTCGGATTACATAGGTTTCCCTAGCGTAAAAAGACTCGAACCAAAACGGTTTTGTACTCAAAATCAGCGGCAGCTAGCGGCCTTGCTGATCCTTCCCGTAGCTCCACTACGAAAAGCATCATCAATTCCACTATCTATCCCCTGATTTCGGCGCAAAACTGCTTCGTACCCTTATTTAGGCTGCAAAAATGTTTGTTTTAGCAAAAAAACAATTTAAGCAAAACTTTTTTCTAGTAATTTGGTTCCTGCTTAGCCTAAATAAGGGCGTATGGGTTCAAGTCCTTTCACGCTAAATAATTATCGATTTAATCCAATTGCTCCATAATTGCATCGTCGATTTCATAATTGGAGTAAACTTCTTGCACATCATCATTATCTTCTAAGGCGGCAAGTAGCTTCATCAATTTTTGGGCTGTGTCTACATCCTCGATATCGACGGTATTGGCCGGTATCATGGCAATTTCGGCGCTATCTACTTTAAATTCGGCGGCCAAAATAGCTTCTTGCACGGCATTTAGGCTATCGGTTGTGGTTACAACTTCGGCCATGCCTTCATTTACCTCTACATCATCGGCGCCGGCATCTAAGGCGATTAATAATAAATCATCCTCGGCCTTGCCTTCCAAATCAACAATAATTTGGCCTTTGCGCTCAAACATCCAGCCTACGCAGCCGGTTTCGCCCAAATTGCCATTATTGCGGGAAAATATATATCTAATCTCGCTGGCTGTGCGGTTGCGATTATCGGTAACCATTGCGCAAAGCACTGCCACCCCGGCCGGACCATAGCCCTCGTAAAAGAATTCGTCATAATTGGTATTATCGGCGCTGCCTGCCGATTTTTGAATGCAGCGATTAATATTATCGGCCGGCATATTATTGCTTTTGGCTTTTTGAATAGCCAGCTTAAGCCTAAAATTGCCGTCGGGGTCTGGCCCGCCTTGTTTAACCGCTACCGCAATTTCTTTAGATATTTTGGTAAAAATTTTGCCACGCTCATTATCGATTTTCGATTTCTTGCGTTTGATTGTCGCCCATTTTGAATGTCCGGACATGGTATCTCTCCTTCAAATATATTATATCCTAATCAACTCGATATTCCCACAAACAGCTAAAGATTCGTCCTTGATGGCCAAAACTCCTTTAATTTTGCCGCTATTATAGGCAAAATTTACGGCATCTTCCAAATCGTCGGCGCTTTGGATGCGATTGGCCGTGGCTGTTGCCCAGGCATCGGCAATAAAAGCGTTAGAGGCAATGATAATTGCGGCATCGGCACGGCCATAGCTAAAGGAATGGCCGATTGTACCTGATGAAGTGCAAATAGAAAGCGGCAAATCCTTAGGCTGTAGTTTTAAGGCTAAACGACCGCTAAAGGGGTTAAAATCGCCGGCAAAGATGGCTATTTTGCGTTCGTTTTGGCTGTGGATAACGATATCGCCGCCATTTTCGATAATTATTTCAGCGCTGTAATCGGCCAAAAAATCGGCTGCTTTGGCTGCAAAAGCTCCTGCTACCGCCGCCATTGGCCCTACTTCGGCCGATTTGGCCGCCGCCATCATCATTTGGGCTAAATCCGGTGCATTTTTAGGCAAAGGATAGGGGCTATGGCTGGCCGCAAAATTAGGATCGGTGGCAATATATTGTTGCAATTCGATGCGCAGGCTGCTTAGATATTGATTTAATTTAGCCGCTAATTGCTTATTCCAAATGCCCGCACTTAGGCCGATGGCCAAATCGGTTTCGCCCAAAATCAGATTATGCCAGCTTAAACCGCCATCAAAGCTTTGGCGATAGCTATTTCTATCCTCAATCATCAATTATTAATATGCACGGCCTTAACCGGGCAGGCTTTTAGGCAAATACTGCACATTACGCATTTTTCGGCACTAAAATGCACAGTTTGATCAGGCCTTTCTATATATAGAGCATGGGTTGGGCATAGGCCGGTACATAAACCGCATTGGGTACATTTATCTTTATTCCATTCCACATGTTCGGCCAAATGCTTAACTTCCAGGCCTAGGCTGCGCATATAGGCTAAGCCATCTTGATAATCTTGGGCATAACCGGTAATAGCCAGCACCAAAAAGCCCTTTTTATCGGGATCGATTTTGGCCTGCAAAATATTGGGCACCAAATCAAAATCTTTGGCCAAGCGATAGACAATAGGCTGGTCTACCACATTGGAATCATAGCGGATAATTATTTTTCGATTAATAATATTTTTAGCGATATCCATTATTAACCCTCCCTTTTAAAATCGGCGGTGGTAGGCAGCAATTGTGTTGGCTCGCCTAATAGGAAATTACCCTCGCTGATCCAAGATTTTAGTTTTTCGGCAATTTCCACGGCCATTGGATAGCTGGATATGGGCGCTGTGGGAATATTTTTGCCATTTAAATTGACCATGCCGCTTTTAAGCTCGGCAACCGTAACCCGAGCAATGGCCGGATCTTCGCCGGAGGGGTATTTAGCGCCATAATCGCAGATATTGCATAAAATATCTTCATCTTTAACCATGGTAAATTTAAGCATTTCCTCATCCAAAATCGGGATGGGTATGCCAATGCCCACCATCATACTGGTACCATAGCCCAACATGCTAACCGCCCTCATATAGCGGCTATCCATTTGCTTCATATCGCCTTCTACAGCCAAAGTACCTGCTCCACCTATTGGTACACCGCCTGCGGTGCGCTCTTCATTAAAGCTATGCTGCGTACCCGGCCAGGCCACATAGCCTACGCCGCCGCCTAAAAAGATGCGGCTGCCAATGCCAATGGTTCTAAAATAAGGGTCATTAAGTAAAGGCGATAATTGGCCGGCTGTTGAATAGGTGATATTGGCCATATTTGCTTTTAAAACACCCATATAAGTGTACACGGTTTTGTCAGTGCAATTAATGCCAACATTATAATTTTGATAGCAATTGCGAGGGCTAAACATAAAGGCATCACGCAAATCGCTTAGGCCTATTTCTTTGGTTAATTCTTGAAGGGGGTAGCAATCGGTGCCATAGGATTCGGCTTTTAAGGTAATTTTGCGGCCGGCAATCAAATCTTCGATAACATGGGCGCCTCCATAGTTAAAGCTGCCCGGATGATTGGTATTGGCCGAATCATTATCGGCAATTTGGGTAGCACCGATATAGGCATCTACGGCGGCAATGCCGGCATAGGCATTTACATCATTTAAGGTAACTTTGGTCATACGCATTTTGGGCTTGGTATGCCAAAAGTTTAAAAATGCTCCTGTAGAGCACATAATTCCAAAAGTGCCTGTTGTAACAACATCTATTTTTTCGGCCGCCTTTTTGGTGCCTAGTTCTTGGGCTATATCGATAACTTCTTCGGCGGTAACAACTACTGCTTTACCGGCTTTAATTTTTTCATTTATTTCTGCAAAAGTTTTAGTCATAATATACCTTCTTTCTTAAAAAATTATGATTAGATAAACAAAAAAGCTGCCTTAAGGCAGCTATCTCATTCGCAGAACATTTAAATGAGCAAGTGCCTGTTTTGGATATCGCAAATTAGCCTCCCATAGCATCGGCATGGTGGCTAAAACCGGCATATTTTTTAAACAGGAAAAAATGATCATACTTACTCCTCAAAAATAGTCTATTTAGGTATTGTAGCAAAAAAAAATGATTTAGTCAATGCTTATTAAACGAATAAAAAGTTTTAGTCAATTTTTTTCAAAAAATTGCAGGGTTCGGGACGGAGTCCCGAGGTTTTGCTTTAAAGCTTGAAATGCTAAAGATTAAAAAAACTGTCGCTATCAAAAAGTTGATAGCGACAGTTTTTTTAAAGCACAGCTTTTTTGAAAAGAAAAAATTAATCCTCTTCCTCTACATCGTCATCATCATCATCATTTTCTTCAGCCGGTTTTGAGGCCGAACTACTTTCATTAGTATTATTATCTGGATCGTTAGCGGTATTATCTGCTATTATGCTGCTGCTTTTAAAATTGCTGACAACTAATTCAGAATCTGCCGAGCTAGATTGCTCCTCTTCATCCTCTTCATCCTCTTCTTCGTCTTCTTCGTCTTCAGTATTATCCTCTTCATCTTCATTATCGACGGTTGAGTTATTGGCCTCATCTTGGCCATTGTTGTCGGCCTCTTCTGTTTGCTCGGGTATAGTTGTGTTTAAGTCTTGAGCATTATCGGGAGCAATAATATCTTCATCGATATCCTCGTTGCTATCTTCAACTTCGATGCTTTCATCGATGTCCTCATCATTGTTATTGTTGATATCGTCATCGAGATCGTCTTCTAGGTCATCATCAAGAGCATTGTCGATGTCATCGTCTAGGTCATCGTCGAGGTCATCAGCAAGGTCATCGTCGATGTCATCGTCAAGGTCATCGTCTAGGTCATCATCTAGGTCATCATCTAGGTCATCGTCTAGGTCATCGTC
>CAYJBP010000140.1:0-4499 GCA_964368605.1 uncultured Peptococcaceae bacterium
AAATAAAGCAATATAATAATCGCCTTGCGATTATTATATCATATCTGCAAAAACCTTGCAACACCGCATAAATATGCGGCTATCATAAAGGGGCTTTTACAAGCAAACTGAATACGGAAAACAGCACAGATGTAAGCCAAAATTTAACCGGAAATGAAGCTGCTGCTCCAAAATAAAAAAACACCCTAAATGCGGCTATCAATAAAGAAACCTTCTGACCATGGGGTAAATTTAAACTGAATAAACTAACAACGCAGCCATAGATCAAATTGATTTATGGCTGCTTTCTTTTATTTGAGGAATAATTAATAAACAAATAACTCATCAAAAAGATTATTATTTTTATGTAACAATACATCATAATTATTAATATATATCAAATCAATAAATTAGCTGAAATATATTCAAACAATATTTAGTTTTGTGCAGGATATTGCAATATATTGCAGAATATTTAAATTATAAATAAAAATACTTAAATGTTTTCATTATATTATATAAAAATTGCTATAAAAGTTAATTTTTTACAGGTGGGGTAATTATGGAAAATATTAATGAACAGTGCGAACAAAATGAAAAACTAAGCGTAGGTTTAAAAGTTAAGCAATTGCGGATGCAGCAGAATATGACTTTAAAAGAGCTTAGTCAAAAAACTACTTTATCGGCTAGCTATCTATCTCTTTTAGAAAGAGGTCAAACCTCGGTTACCTTAGTATCAATGCAAAATATTGCTAAGGCCTTGGAAGTTCATCCCAGTATTTTTTTAGATGAGCCCAATCCCAGTTCCAGCCATGTAATACGTGAGCATGAGCAGCAAGTTTTTAGGCTAAAAAATGAAGCCGATAGTATTTTTTATAGTTTAGCTGTTTCTTTGCCGGATCAGAATTTACTTATGTCGCCCATGATTAAAGTATTGTTGCCGGAAAGCCCCGGCAAATCACCAAGCACCTATACGCATGAAAATGAGGAAATGGGCTATGTTTTAGAAGGTGTTTTGAATTTATATTATTTAGATCGCGAATGTCAGTTATACCCGGGCGATTTTTTCCATTTTAGCTCTACCCAACCGCATTGCTTAATTAATTATAGTAGTAAATTAACCAAAATATTTTATGTAACTATACCTTTGATTAATACCGAAAATATGGATTTAAATTTAATTAGAAATCAAGCCGCTATCCATGGTGAATAATTTAGTTAAAATTTGCCGTTAAAACGGCAATAAAAATAATTATTATAATGAAAGAAGGTAATATCATGAAAAAACTGCTCATCTTGTTTATGACTTTGCTGTTAACTTTTGCTCTGGTTGCTTGTGGTGGTAGTGAAGAACCGGCTGCCGACGATGCAACTACCCCCGCAGAAGGCGATGAAGCCGCTACTGCCGAGGGTTATGGTAGCGAAATCAATATCGGCATGGATGTTGATCCGCAAACTTATGTTCCTATCTTATGGAATAATACTACAGCCAATCGGGTGGGGATGCTGATTTATGAAGGCCTAACCTACAATGATGAAAATCTTAAACCGCAACCCTTATTAGCTACCGAATGGGAAACTCCCGATGAAACAACCTGGATTTTTACCTTGCGTGAAGGAGTAAAATTCCATGATGGCTCTGATTTTACAGCCGCTGATGTAAAATACACCTATGATGCCATTTTAGACGAGAATAATAATGCTGTTTATCGCAGCCGTTATACATCTATTGAAAGCGTTGAAGTGATTGATGATTATACTGTGCAGTTTAATCTTAATCAGCCTTTTGCCGCTATTTTAGCCTATACCGATATGGGTATTATGCCCGAAGGTGCTTTAGATATTCCCGATTTTTCAACCGCACCTATCGGTACCGGCCCTTATGTGCTTGAGGAATATAGCTTAAATACCGTTACAAAATTAGTAGCCAATGAACAACATTGGGAAGCCGTACCGCCTACCCCGATGATTAATGTTCATGTTATCAATGACAATTCGGTGCGTATTGCGGCGCTTCAAGCCGGGGATGTTGACTTTATCAGCTCGCCTTTAACCGCTACCGATTTGCCGGTTATTGCTAATAATCCCGATATCAGTTATCATAAAACAGCAGCTCCCGGCATAACTTATCTGGGCTTTAGCGTTACTCATCCGGTTTTATCGGATTTAGCCGTACGCCAAGCTATTGCTCATTTAGTTAATAAAGAAACTATTGCCGCTAATTTTTACAGTGATATGGATACCCCTGGCCAAACCCCTGTTCAATATACTTCTTGGGCTTGGGATGAAAGTTTGCAAGGTTATCCCTATGATGCCGAAGAGGCCGCCGCTATTTTAGATGCTGCCGGTTGGGTTGATAGTGATGGTGACGGCATTAGGGATAAAGATGGCCAAGCTTTGGCCTTTACTCTCTCTACCCATACCGATGATAGCAGCCGTTTCCAAGTAGTGGAATATATGCAAAATCAAATGACCAATATTGGCATGGATGTTGATATATCCGTTACCGAATGGGCCTTATTCTCGGCCGATATGGTAGCCCAAAAAACCGAAGTTTGGGTAGCAGGTTGGTTAAACTTCCTCGACCCGGATCGGATGTATGATATGTTCCATTCGCAAAGCGGTTCTAATTATGGTGGCTTTAATAATGCCCGGGTTGATGAATTATTGGAATTGGGTCGTGCTACTTCCGATCAAGCTGCCCGAGCCGAAGCTTATCAAGAAGTTGCTCAATTAGTAACCGATGAGGTTTATTATGTAACCATGCTCGATCAGGCATATATTTGTGCTTATAATAGCAAAATAGAAAACTATACCGTTAACCCTTCGGGTAGCATTTTTGCTATGCGTTATGCTCAAATAGCCGAATAAATGTGGAGCAGAGCTGTGTTAAAAGCACAGCTCTGCAAATTAAGCAATTATGAGGGATAGCTATGAGATTAAGATATGCATTAAAAAGACTGCTTTATGTTATTCCGGTTAGCTTTGGCGTTATGATTATTATTTTCTTACTCCTACACTTAATGCCGGGTGAGCCTTCCTCGGCTCTTTTAGGCCCGGAAGCCACTGCCGAAGATGTGGCACGTATTCGCAGCCAATTAGGCTTAGACCAAAATATTTTTGTTCAATTAATTAAATATATGCAGCAATTATTAACCTTAGATTTTGGTGATTCATTAATTTTTCGTCAGCCGGTTATGGATATAATTGGGCAGGCCTTTCCCGCTACCATCGAATTAGCGGTAATGGGTATGATTATTGCTCTATTAATAGCCATACCTTTAGGCATAATTTCGGCAGTTAAGCAAAATAGCTGGCTGGATAATCTAAGTATGGTTTTGGCTCAAATCGGTATTTCGATGCCGGTATTTTGGATGGGATTATTGATGATTTTGCTCTTTTCGGTTAATTTGCAATGGTTGCCTTCTTTTGGGCGGGGCGAGCCGCTGACTGAAGCAATTTTAGCTTTATTCAGTGGTGATTATGAAGTAATACTCGCAAGCCTTAAAAAAATACTTATGCCCTCTTTTGCTTTAGGATTTATGGGAGCAGCCATGATTTCCAGAATGATTAGATCTACTATGCTGGAGGTTTTGGATATGGATTATATCCGTACTGCTTATGCTAAGGGTACCAAAAGCTCTAACGTTATCCTTAAGCACGCTTTTCGCAATGCTTTGCTGCCGGTTATTACGGTTTGCGCTTTGCAATTTGGGGCTTTATTGGGCGGTTCGATTGTTACCGAAACGGTATTTTCCTGGCCGGGCTTAGGTACGGTTTTGGTAGATGCTATTTTAAATCGAGATTATCCTTTGGTTCAGGCCTCGGTTTTCTTGATTGCAATGATGTTTGTCTTGATAAATTTGATTGTTGATTTACTCTATACCTTTATCAATCCCAAAATAAATCAAGGATAAAACTTATGAAAAAGATATTAAAAAATAAATTATTTCGCAAAGCTATACGCAATAAGGCTATTTGGGTAGGTAGCATTATGATTTTAACTGTTATCTTTTGTGCTATTTTTGCCCCTGTCATCACCCCTTACCAATGGGATGAGATGAATGATGATGCCGCCTTGCAACCACCTTCGGCTGAGCATTTATTTGGCACCGACCAATATGGGCGTGATCTTTTTACCACCATATTATATGGGGCTCGAGTATCTTTGCTGGTAGGCTTGCTTTCGGTATTGTTTTCGATGCTAATTGGGGTTTTAGCCGGCCTTTACAGCGGCTATTATGGCGGTTGGGTGGATAATTTGATAGGCCGCATTGTTGATGTCTTTTTATCCTTTCCGGTTTTACTGCTGGCTATCGCTTTGGTATCGGCTTTAGGTGGGGGTAGCACTTTAAGTGTAATTATTGCTTTATGTGCTGTTTCCTGGACTCAATATACCCGAGTGGTACGCTCCAGCGTGCTTTCTATTCGGGAGGAGGATTATGTCCTGGCCGCTCGTACCATTGGCACTAAAGATAAACGAATTTTATTCCGCTATATTTTGCCTAATGCTTTATCCC
>CAYJBP010000141.1:0-4463 GCA_964368605.1 uncultured Peptococcaceae bacterium
AAACGTAAATAGCCTACAATCCTGCTAACAACAGGCAACAAAAACCCAAATCAAGTAAAAAACTCTAACAAAACTCTAAAATTTATAATCTCAAAACAAATCAGCATCAGCCACATTTGTGGCAAAACGGCTTATTATTGCTGCTATTTCGGCACGGGTAGCCGTACCTTGTGGATTAAGGGCATTATTATCGCTGCCATTGATTAAACCGCTGCCTACTGCCCATTGCATAGCCTCTATTGCCCAAGTTGATACTTTGCTACTATCGATAAAATTCTCAAGGCTGTTGCTGGGGCTAAGATCATAACCTTTATAGGCCGCATATCGATAGAAAATTGCTGCAAGTTGCTCGCGGGTAATTGCTTCATCGGGGGCAAAGGTATAGGCATTTAGTCCTTTGTATATGCCATTTATGGCCGACCAAACCACTACATCATGATACCAGGCGCCGTCTATTATATCATTAAAAGGATTTTCGCCGATGATGGCCGGCTTATTCTCCATATTCCAAATAATTTGAGCCATCATGGCTCTGCTTACTATGCCATTTGGCTCGAATATGGTTGCCTGAATACCATTCATTAGCTGATTAGTATGAACAAAGAGCATATCTTGATAATACCAGGCCTCGGTTGGCACATCGGTAAAGGGTAAGCTGCCTATTTGCAAATTAGAATCAGGATTTAGGCTTCTTTCTATCATGATTACATAATGCGAAAAGTGCTTTGTAGCAAAAGTTACCATGCCGCTTAAGGCATCATAGGTGGCCGTAACTTGCTCGGTATTCCCCTCATCATCAATATAAAAGACTACCATTGTGTCGCCGTCATTCATTTCCAGCTCTTCGGGCACAACCACCGATACCTCGCCGCCGGAAAAATCGGAAATGCGATTGCCGCTGCTTTCGATATACAGCTCGTATACAGGTGCATCGCCTACGGTTTCTTGCTGTTTTGCGCTTAGCTCTTGCTCGTCCTCTACTTTGCGAATAACAAGTGTTAAATCGGCACCTGCGGCCTGCTCTACCACGCTATTAAGCGCCGTTTGATCAAAGTTTAAGCTGCCGGCATTGGATTTTATTTCAAATTGAGCATGCTCATTGGCCGCTAAATCTGCCAATAACTCGCTGCTAAGGGTGGCCTCTATGCCGGATGCATTGGCCGGCGTTTCGATTTCAATTATTACTTTAGGCGCATTGTCGTCTACCTCGCTAAGTGCATCTGCTACCGCTTCTTCTATGGCATTATCGGGGATGCTAGCTCTAGCGGTATTAGTATCGCTGTTGATGGTAGAATTTACTGCTATATCAATACTTACTATATGGTCGTCAATATCTTCGTTGTCAATAGTAGCTATCTCTTCAGACTCTGCCGAGGGGGGTGCTTCCGGAGTATTATCATTTTTGCTAACTTCTACTTTAATCCACTGGGCATAAATTATATCATCGCCATCAAAGATATGAGCGGTTGTAATCGGTAAGCCATTACTTATTTTGCTAAACCAACCATCAAAGCGATAGCTGCCGCTTATTGTCGGGCTTGGCAATACGGCTAATTGGCCATCGGCCGTTGTGATTGCCGTATTAGGGCTTATAGTACCACCATTTGGATCAAAGGTGATGGTGTAGATTTTGCCTATCACCGGCAAGCTAACTGTTATAGTGTCGGTTATGCTGCCCTTACTTACTTTGATTAGTCCATTTATGCTTCCGGCTGCTGTAGCTGTGGCCGGGATAATTATGGGCTCGGCATCCCAGCTTGCGATTACATCATTGGTGGCGGCATTATTGGCTACCGCTAAAATAGCTGCTGCCGTGGTGGCATTTGTGGCAACTATATTGCTTATAGCAGTGCTTATACTTGGCTTAGCAGCGACTATAGCTTGGGTATCGGTTAGGCCGCCAAAAGCGGTGGCGCTAATTATAACCCTTTTGCTAGCTGTAAATTGCTCTTGAGCAGCTTTTTTTATGCTAACGCTAAAATCAAAGTGACCATTTACACCATCAGCACCGGCAATGGTTTCCGCTTTTGCCGCCATAAAGTTTGTGATATTAATATCGTCCGCGCTAATGATGATATTTAGGCCATCCATGGCATTAAGTATATTGATTTGCCTGGCAATTTCGGTTTTTAATAAAGTATCATTAGTATTAAAGTTAGCCTGAGCTATATTGGGGACAAATGAAGCATCCTCGATAGCATTTTTGGCATCGGTTACAAGTGCAATATCGGGGTCGGGGGCAATATTTACTATCATGACAATATTTTTGGTCTGCTCGACACTGCCTTTTTGCAGCTTAACCTGATAATTATTGGTGGATGTATATATTACCGTTGGCATAATATTGGTATGATTGCCATCGGTAAGCAAGCCTTCTACATAGGCTTGTACCGCTGAGGTTATATCGGCCTGGCTTGCGCTAAAATCGACATAATTCGCATTTTTGTGGCGAAATTCGCACTTTTAAATTATCGACAAGTGATAGTTATTAATTATTTATCAAATAAGCCTGAACTGTAAATCGACCGTTTTCGGCATTAAAAAGCACATCGCCATTATATTTTTTGGCCACCGCCATAATGCTTAAGGTGCCAATGCCTTCGCGATTGGGGTTTTGCGGCAAGCCATTTTTATCAAAGCAAATATTATCGCGGCAGGTATTGTGGCAAACAAAACTTAGCTTATTATGCTTATTTTGCACCAAAACAAAAATCTCTTGCTGCTCTTTTTGCGAGTTTAGGCAGCCATTTAAGGCGTTTTCGAGCAGATTAGACAAAAGAACGGTAATATCGGTTGGAGTTAAAGCTGTTTTATCGTCCAGGGCAACTTTGAAAGTAAAATCAATATTTTGATTTTTGGCTTTTTCGGCATAGATATGTAAAATGGTATTGGCGGTATCATTATCGCAATAACGCAAAAAGGTTTGCGCTTCGGCTTCTTTCTCTTAATTAGTAACATAATTGAGCGCAGCATTCATCTCGCCCCTTTTTAGCATTTCGGCCAGCAATAGATTATGATGGCGGATATCGTGGCGGGTGCGGCGCATGGTTTCTTCGGCATGCTTCATCTCGGTAAGTTGCCGTTCGTATATTTGCAGGCGCAGCAGTTCGATTTGCTGCCTGGCGGCAACATCAATATAACGGATAGAAAGCAGCATCATCACATACATGCAGCTTGCCACCAATAAAAAAAGCAAATAGGTAGCAAGTTCGCTTGCTACCAGCAGGGCAATATTGCCAAATACCGCCGATTGAAATGTAAGCATAATCGAAAAAAGCCCGGAAACAGTTGAAAGCAACCACCAATTGCGGTTTCTTTGCACTTGCATTTCCTGAACGGCTTTATTAATTTTACGGCCAAAAGGTAAAAATACAAAAGCATAAATAGCGGCTTGAGTTGCTGCTGTTGCCGTCATCGATTCTGTAAAATAAAGTCGCGATAATAAAAGCGATAATGTCCAGGTTAGGGTATAAAAGTTGGCATAAGCACTAAATATAAAGATGCTTTTGGATAAAGCCGCATCGGTTAGCTTAAAGTAAGTTAATATCGAAAGACCCATTGCCAGCAAATAGGCAATGCCGAATGTTTTTAAGTCAAAGTAAATGGCAAAGAAAAAAGAAAATGCCAACGAGAGGAGAACCATAAGCGCATAGCCTAAAAGAGTGGTTCTGGGCCTGTACTTGGGCACGGTTAATACATAAAGGCCCAGGCCATGGCATAAAAACATTTGCAAAACGCGCATTGATAATTCCCAGGTTATATTCATATTATGTCAGCCCCTTATAGCAAAAACTTAAAATATCTTTCTCGGCATTCGGCATAGCTACCCCTTGGGAAATAAAGTACCGTATCGCCATACAGGGTAAGCATTTTGGCATCCATGCTTAAAATATAGGATAGATTAACAATATAAGTTTTGCCAAGCCCCACAAAGGTATCTGACGGCAGTTTTGCGCTTAATTCTTTTGTAGACATGCGGGCATGATGTACCTTGCCATCTGCCATATGTAGTAATTGATGTTTATTGGCAGATTCGGTAAAAACAATATCGGCTATTGCTATCTTATGCAGCCTGCCTTTGGCAGTAAAGGTAAAATGCTTGGGGCATTTGGCATGATGAATAGCCAGCGCCTTGGCCATTGCCGCAAAAAAATCGTCTTTGGAATAGGGTTTGATCAGGTATTGAGTGGCATCTACGGAAAAGGCCGCAAAAATATGATCTTTTGATGTAGATAAAAAGATGATTTGGCCATTAAAGTTGAGCGAGCGCAATTCTTTGGCGCAGTCGATGCCGGATTTATCGGTTAAATATATATCAAGCAGCAGTAGGTCGAATTGATTGCCGCTTTGGATGGTATTTAATAAGTCTTGCGCATGTGTATAGGTTTTGGTGGCATATAAAAAACCATCATTGGTTTTGGCAAAATCAGCTAAACAGGCCAGCATATTCTCGATTTCTGCAG
>CAYJBP010000142.1:0-4448 GCA_964368605.1 uncultured Peptococcaceae bacterium
TAAGCCTATATTTTTAAAGGTTTTTATTGCTCGATGGCTTGACTTTAGCCAAAATAATGATAAGATAGGATTAGGAAGATTTGCTACAAATTTGGTTGATGCAAAGGAGCTTTTATGCAAATAACTACCAGCAACAGGCTATTCTGGGGCTATATATTGGTTATTGGTTCGGCAATTTTATGGGGTAGCGAGGGAATTATGGCTAAGATTTGTTATGCCGGCGGTTTTGAAGTGCCGGATTTGCTGTTTTTTCGCTATTTATCGGCAGTGCCGATTTTTGCCCTGGTTGTTAAGCTAAAAGGGCTTAAAATTAAGCTTGAACGGCAATACCTTAAATTAACAATGCTATATGGCCTAGCCTCGGTTTTGGGCGTTGGCTCTTTATACTTGTCCTTGGATATTTTACCTGCTACATTGGGCATATTATTCTTTTATGCCTATCCCACCATGCTTAGTTTGGCCTATATGGCCTTGGGCAAAAATAGCTTGGGCTGGGCAAGGATTTTAGCCCTAATAATTTCGGCCGGCGGCCTGGTTTTGCTTTACTGGAGCTCGGGTAATTATATTTCGCCGCTTGGTGTCGGTTTTGCGCTGATGGCGGCTATTATGCAGGTAGCTCGCTTAGGGCTAACAGATATCCTCATTAAAAAGGTGGATGTTTGGAACTTTAATCTTTTTGGGGCACTGTTTACCTCTTTAGGTTTTGGCCTGGTTTTTCTGTACTTTATTATTAGGGGCGATTACCCGGAATATGGGGCAATGATTACCACTTCTGCCTGGCTTGCTTTGCTGTTTTTAGGTGTTGTTGTTACCGTTTTGGGCTTTTTAAGTATGGCGCTTGGTATAAAGATTATCGGGGCTGTAGATACCTCGCTAATGTTGCTGCTAGAACCACCTGTTACTGCGCTTTTAGCTTTTATTGTCTTTGGTGATATATTAAGTTTTTGGCAGATATGCGGCGGTTTAATGATTCTTTTTGCCGTAGCTTTACCGCTTTTATATTCTAAATTTAAAACCTCTAAAGGATTGATTGAATCATGACAAATTTGGTTCTATACCATCATATCGAGAATATGCCCTTGATTAAAATGCTAGTCAATGCCGATACTTTGCCTGCCCTTTTTTATCAGGCCTTATGTGATACTGCTCAAAATAATGCTTTATCGGGCAATATTATTGAGCAACTAATCGTGGATAAAATTTTGCAAACTGACAATTGTTTTTCTCGCCTGGCTGCTGCCTACTCGTGGCAGGATTTGCCTAATTCTTTAAAAGAGGCAGCACTTGCGGAAATTATGGCTTTGCAAAATTTAAGTAAATTGCCTTTGCCTGATTTAGGTAAATGGCCGGATATTGCCCGTAATTTTAATAACGGACTTAATTATAATAAAAAAAATACCTGCTATAGCCAGGCCAAACAAAATTTGCTTCGCCTTTTTAAACAAGGTGAGGCTGAGCAGTTTTTAAGCGAATTAGCGGCTTATCATTATCGTTTTGGTTATGGCATAATTGGGCAAGCGGCCTTTTTTAGCTGGGATAATTGCTTTAAACCCATCATCAATGCCGATTTGGTCGATAAGGATGATTTATTCGCTTATCCTCGTCAAAAAGAGCAGGTTTTTGCCAATACTCAAGGCTTTTTGGCCGGGGCGCCGGCTGCTAATTTGCTTTTGTATGGCGAAAAAGGTTGCGGCAAATCTTCATTGGTTAAGGCTGTGGCCAATTATTATCAAGATCATGGCCTTAAGCTGGTTTTAGTTCCTCGTCAACTATGGATGGATTTAGCTGAAATTATGGAGCAACTTGCCCTTTATCGGCAAAAATTTATTATGTTTTTGGACGATTTTTCTTTTGCTGATCATGAAAATGAGTATAAGCAAATTAAAAGTATTATCGAAGGGTCTGTGGCAGCTAAGCCTGATAATGTTCTTTTATATGCTACAACTAATCGTCGCCATCTGATTGCCGAGAGCTGGCAGGACCGCCATGATAAGCAAGATGATATGTATTTAGCCGACACTACGGCCGAAAAGTTAGCCCTAGCCGATCGTTTTGGGTTGATGATTACCTTTATGCCGCCTGATCAAAACCAGTATTTGGAAATGGTTTTTGGTTTAGCAGCCAAGCAGGGAATAGAGATTGATAAAGAGCAATTGGCGGCACAAGCAATACGCTGGGAGCGCTGGCATAATTCACGGTCGGGGCGTACGGCTCGTCAATTTATTGATGATTTAGCACTTAAACAAATATTAAAATAAGCATTTTTTAGATATTGAATCATTTAGGAGGATATTATGGTTAAATTATTAACCGGGCAGCCGGTGGTGGCCAAGCTAAATAGCGAGCTGGAGGAGCGGATTAGTCGCTTAAATGCGGTTGGTATTAATCCTTGTTTGGCCATAATTCGTCTGGGCGAAAACGAAGATGATATGGCCTATGAACGGGTGGCCTCTAAAAGAGCGGCTAAGCTGGGTATCGAAATTAAATCATATCATTTTAGCAGGGATTTAAGCGAGCAGGAATTGCTGGAAAATATCGCCCAAATTAATGCCGATCAAAGTATTCATGGCCTATTGATTTTTAGGCCTTTGCCTAATCATATTGATGATAGCCTGATTTGCGCAGCTATCGACCCACTTAAAGATATCGATTGCATCAATGATTATAACTTTGCCCAGATTTTTTCCGGCAGTAGCCAAGGCTATTTGCCCTGTACCCCGGAGGCTTGCTTAGAATTATTGAATTATTATGGCATCGAAATTAAGGGAAAAAATGTGGTAGTTGTTGGCTGTAGTTTAGTGGTAGGTAAGCCCTTGGCTTTGCTTTTGCTGAATCATGATGCTACTGTGGATATTTGTCATTATCATACTCGCAATTTGCAGGAGCATTGTATGCGGGCGGATATTATCTTTTTTGCTACCGGCAATGCCCGGCTAGGCAAGGTCGATTTTTTTAAGCCCGGACAAATAGTTATTGATATTGGCATTAATGTTGACGAAAACGGCAAGCTATGCGGTGATATCGATTTTGACCCGGTAAGCAAAAAAGTACAGGCAATAACCCCTGTACCCGGTGGTATAGGCACGATTACCAGCAGTATTTTGCTTAAGCATACCATTAAAGCTGCCGAAATTAAGGCAAATCAATAAATAGTTTTAAAGCGCATTTATTTGCAGGAAAAAGCTTTTTTTTGCCGAAATTTCACAAAAATTGATAAATGCTATTGATAATAAAAGCTATTAGTGATATAATATACAAGAAGGTGATTTTATGACTAAGCAACATAATGATTTTGTTAATCGTGAAGAAATACGCAATCAGGCGACTCTTTTAGCTAAGATGCTGCTAGAAAGCGTTGAATATACTCAGTATCAAGAAGCCAAGCAAAAGTTACAGGATGATAGTGAGCAGGCATCGATTTTGTCGCAATTGCGGCAGCATCAATTAAATTTGCGTTTAGCCCAACTTTGGGGTGATGATAATGAGGAAGAGCTTTCCCGATTTGACGAATTTTATACTACATTTTGCCTAGAGCCGGTTATCAATGATTTTTTGTATGCAGAAGGGCGTTTAGGCCGCCTTTTGTCTGAAATACAGCAAATTTGCGGCGAACAACTTGATTTGTGGACAGATATCGAATTACAAAAACCGATTCCGTTGAATAATCTTAATTGAGGTGACCCATGACAAAGCAAAAGCGTTTGACTAAACAAAAAAAGGTGATTTATGATGTGCTGGCTTCTACCACCAGCCATCCTACTGCTGATTGGATTTATCAGCAGGCTAGGGAGCAAATACCTGATATTAGCTTGGGTACAGTTTATCGTAATTTGCAAAATTTAGCCGAAGATCGGCAAATTTTAGAGCTTAATTATGGTAAAAGCCAAACCCGTTTTGATGCTAATGCCCAAAACCATTATCATTTTGTTTGCGAACAATGCGGCTCGGTGCTGGATTTTCCCTATGATGCCCAGGCGATACCGGGTGCTATTTTAAATCAAGCTCCGGGGCAGGTAAGTAGTTATCGTTTTGAATGCTATGGTATTTGTGCCGATTGCTTGGCTCAAATGGAGGCTCCGCAAGCAGCCGAAGCTTAGCCTCATTTATTAATTAGATATAGTTTATTTAGCATGCTCGTTTTGTGGATGTAATAGTTGTATGGATGAGGACTTATTCAAAATAGAATAAGTCCTCAAATTTTTTATCAAGGGCGATGCAGAGGATTAGAGCCAGTTTTGCGGTTGGGTTGAATTGCCCTGTTTCGATAGAGCTAATTGTATTGCGCGATACGCCAATCATTTCCGCAAGCTGGCTTTGGGATAAGTTTTTTTCGGCACGAGCTACTTTTAGCTTATTTTTTAAAATTAATTTATCATTCATGTTAAAAAGTTATCACTCCTAATACATCAATTAGCAGATAGGCTGCAAGCAAAGTGATTGCGGTTAGG
>CAYJBP010000143.1:0-4176 GCA_964368605.1 uncultured Peptococcaceae bacterium
CAAGCACTGCCTGAGCAAGAAATATTGGCCGCAGCCAAGCCTGCCGCCAGCTTAAGCGAGGCGGTAGCGCCGATTGCATCAGCAATCACCACTGCCGGAGCAGCGGATATTTCGGTGGTGATTAGCCCTGATGATAAAGCCATCAATAATGCAGCTAATGAGAGCAGCATTGCTGCCGCAACCATCAGTGCAGCCGCAACCGGCACCATGCCCGGCATTGTCGAGGAGGCTGCCGAGCAAGACGCAGCCCCGTTAATTGATGATAAAGGCGCAGATAAAGTGGTTGAACCAGCCCCGATAGCCCCCGATACGGCAATAGCTGCGGCGGATACGGCGGCAGCTAGCAATGAGGAAGCTCAAATTGCCGAAAGCCCTGCTGGCAGCCAATTGGAGGCTGAGGACGGCGGCTCGGAGCAATTGCCAAAGGCACCTTTGCCTTTAATCAGTGCCACGGCTTTAAATGAAGCACCCACCACCCCCACGCCCAATATTTTTAGCGATAATGAGCAACTTTATGATAGCCGCTATGCTCCGCTTACGGTATCCAATTTAATCGGCATTTTTATGCTAATGCTTATACCGGTAGTTAATATAGTATTGTTGATTATCTGGGCTTTAGGTGGTTGTCACAAATATAATAAACGTAATTTGGCAAGAACAATTCTGCTAATTCTTATTATTATCGCCATCCCGATTGGCCTATTTTATAATCAAATTATGATTGCCCTAGCACCATATATTGATTTTGAGGCCATTCAAATTTTCTTTGCAAATTTAATTTAATACAAATAAGGGCTGGCCTGGCTTTTAGGCAAGCCCTTATTATATTAAGCACGCGCCCATAATCCGAACCCATTACGGCTGCGTGCTTAAGCTAGCTATATCAAATTCTTTTAAATCGAAATTATATAGGTTAATTATGAATAAAAATCAAAAACAAATACTCCAAATTTTAGAACAAACTTATCAAGGCATTGGTTCGGCACTTAACTTTAATAATAATTTTGAATTGCTGATTGCCGTAATTCTTTCTGCTCAAACCAATGATAACCAGGTAAACAAGGTTACCGAGCAATTATTTAAGCATTATCCAAACCCGCAAAGTTTGGCTGAGGCCAGCCTAGAGCATGTGGAACAATTAATCAGCTTTTTGGGTCTATATAAAAATAAGGCCAAAAATATTATTGCCACCAGCCGTATTTTGATGGAACAATTCGATGGCCGGGTTCCGGCCGACAAGGCGGCCTTAATTAGCCTGCCGGGGGTTGGGGTTAAAACTGCTAATGTTGTGCTGTCGGTGGGCTTTAATATTCCTGCCCTGGCGGTTGATACCCATGTTTTTAGGGTGGGTAATCGGCTAAACCTATGTAAGGCCAAGGATGTTAAAGAAGCCGAGGCGCAGCTATGTGCGCTTATTCCTAAAAAGAACTGGGCTTTGGCGCATCATTGGCTGATTTGGCATGGCCGCAAAATATGCAAAGCGCCCAAGCCTTTATGCAATGATTGCCCTGTAGCTGCATTTTGCCCTAGTTGTCAATTAATATAAACGGAGGTTATTATGAAAAAAAATCTATTTTTGGTACTAATTAGCGCTTTGGTTTTAATTGCCTGCTTTAGCAGCACGGCCTTGGCGCAGGATTTGGAAGCGGCTTTAAATTATCTGGAGGATGGCTGGCTTTATGATTTGGATGATGCCGTTTTAAATGCCCCGGATATCGAGACCTTATTCGTTGAATTACAAAAGCAGGATAAATGGGCATCCTATTATGAAAAGGATGTTTACCAGGAGTTTTTAGATTCTTATGATGGCGATTATGTGGGCATTGGCGTATATTTATCCGCCGACGAAAATGGCCAGGCTATCATTACTTCGGTAATTCCCGGTGGGCCGGCGGAAGAAGCCGGTTTGCAGGCTAATGATATTATCACCGAGGTAGATGGCGTGGCAGTTAATGGTGATATTGAATTATTGCAAAGCCTATTATTGGGCGAAGAAGGCGTAACAATTATGCTAAAGTATTTGCGTGATGGCGAGAAAGAATTGATTACAATTACCCGTCGTCAAGTGCAAACAGCCAGCATTAGCTATCAATTATTAGAAAATGATTTTGGTTTTATTAGGGTTGAAAATTTTGGCAAAAACACGCCTCTTGAGGTTAAAAGTGCTATTGAGACGATGACAGCCCAAGGCATGGTAGCAATTATGCTTGATTTAAATAATTGCCCGGGCGGGCTGGTGGATAGTGCGGTAAATGTTGGCAGTTTATTGATGGGCGTTAATCCTTATGTGTTTTTTGTGAATAATGCCGGTTATAGCGATTTGCAAATAGGTGATTATGACCAGTTAACCGATTTGCCTCTAGCTGTTTTAATTAGCGGTAATACCGCAAGTGCGGCCGAATTATTGGCTGCAAATATCCAGGATTTAGAACGAGGGGTTTTGGTGGGCAGCCCCAGCTATGGTAAGGGTGTGGCACAGTTTGCCGTGGGCTTACCTTCGGGGGCAGGCATGTCGTTTACGGTTAATAAATTTTTGAGCAATAGCTATCAGGATGTGTCGGAGCAGGGGGCAATTATGCCGGATATTTATGCATCTGCCTACGAGCAGCAGCTTAAAGCGGCACAGGATTGGCTATTATTGCAAATAGACGGCGACCCTTTAAGCTATCAAATTGATAATCCTTATTATAAGGATAATGGTATTAATCATGATGGTTTAGCTGCTATTATTCATGAAGGCAGCAGCTATTTGCCTTTTGCGCAAACCATGGGCGCTTTGGATTGGGAAATTTCGGATATTGATGGTAATATTTATGCTCAAGCAGGCCATACTCGCTTAATTGCCGATGCTGATCAGGAATTATTATTTTTTGGTGGGGAGAGGCTAGAGCTAATTAGCCATCACGATAATTTGTATTTTCCGGCTCGTTTTTTGGAAAACTTAGATTATAATATCGACTGGCTTGCCGCCAGCCGCGAGATTATTATTAGTAAATAATTGCATAAATAAAAAGGGGGCTGCCGCAGTTAAACTTGCGACAGCCCTTTTGATTTGTTAAGCTTAAAACCGTTCTTTTTTGAAAAAGAACCAAAAAACTTTTAGAGTTTAAAGAGATTAGCCAAATATTTCAGCCTTATAGGGTTTCACCACCGATACTTGCTTTATATTCCTCATAGCCGGGCGGCAAGGGATCGGTTTGCTCATGCCATGGTGCGCCATCCTCGCGGACAAAAATCATGATATCAAAACTTTCGCCATTATAATCATAATGATACTCCATCTTCAATGCCCCATTATCCAAGGTGGGCGAAAAATAAACTTCTTCATCCACGGTTAGGGTTTTTTCGAAAATCCAAGCATCGCCGTCTGCTGCTAAAGTTGCAAAAGAAGTGTTCGTTAAATCTACATAGGCCGAGAATATGGCATAATCGCCATCTTCAACATCGAATAGCTCAAAAAAGGGATTAGCGCCTTTTAGATGCCCCCAAATGTCCATTTTTTCGGGCATGCTATTGGGGCCGGTATAATTGCTGATTTCCATTGTGCCATACCAGTATTGATCACTTGCTAGGGCGGTGGTAGGTGATGCGGCAGGTGCTGAAACCGGTATAGGCATACCTTGTTTTACAAAGTTAAGGTCAGTACCTGTGCCTTGAATATTAACTAAAGTTAATATATTATCGGCAAAACTGGTTTGCATTGTAATGCCGGCAATAGTGATAATTGGAGCCGGGCTGTTTTCGTCAATATCCCAAGAACCGCTATCTGTAGCAGCTGCTACAGTTAATGTGCAGTCGCCATTATCCTCAAAGAGGAGGGAAACGCCACCCGGGAAAGCGTCATCTAAACCCAGTTCCTGCCCTAAGGCAATCGCCGAGTAAGCATTCCATGTGCCCAGATAAGGGCTATCGGCCAAATCGCTATTGCCGCCGCCGATTAAGGAGGTTACGGCAATAATAATGCCAATAAGCACCACTACACCGATGCCAATGCCGATAAATAATTTCTTTTTGCCGCCGCCTGCTTCGGGGCGATTAAAGTTTTGACTGGGTGGAGCATTATGCATGCCAGCGGCAGGTGCGGAGTATCCACCACCGGCAGGAGCCGAATAACCACCGGCGCCGGGTGCGGTATAGCCGCCGCCAAAGCCCTGTTCGGGTGCAGGCTGGCCGAAG
>CAYJBP010000144.1:0-4126 GCA_964368605.1 uncultured Peptococcaceae bacterium
GTGTGGACTCGTCTGCGCTAAGTCCGTATAACTCGTCGCTTACGCTCCTCAAACATTACGGCCTTTATTTTTCATTTTCCAGACGGGGCAAAAACCGCCCCACCTGGAAAATGAAAAATACCGCTCCAACTACATTTGCTAGATTAATCAGTTCTCCTATTACTTAGGTACTGTATCCACAAGTCTTATCTGCATTCGCTAATCTTTTAGGGTATGCAACTTCGGTTCGGATTACATAGGTTTCCCTAGGAAAACTTATATAATCCGAACCCAGCCCAGCTTTGAGCATTTTTTGATTTGTTTGTGTTTTGTAGGGAATGGTCTTGACTATTCCGCTATTTTGGTTATTGTTATTTAATGGCAATTATATCGGTTTATTCCCCTAATAAAATAGGGGAAGAGCAGCGCCCTTCCCCGGAAAATATGGACCAAACAACTACTCAAGATCCTGAATAGTCATCTTAGCAAGCTCCGATTGCTTTTTTTGCAACTCCGCATCAATATGCTTCATAATAAAATATATGCCAAACATAATTGCCGCTACAATCAATGCATAAACCCCTATTAAAATAAAAAAGCAAGCTATAACAATCGGTAATATTAAGGCCGCTTTTGACTTCTTTTTGCAAAGATAAAATTCGGCTGCAAACAGTATTATTGAAATTATTAGTATTGCGAAAACGGTAAATACAACTTTAGACATAATTAAGCCCCTTTCATTTTCTTATATTCGCTAATTAGGATTTTAGCCGTGTCAAAATCTAGCTTATCATCAACGGCTAATTTTTTAATCAGCGATATATAAGGCTCATTAGTATTATCATCAGCTATTTGGATTTTTTGGATTAACTTATCCAATCTAAGCCTTACTGTGGGGTAAGTTACCCCGTATTGATTTGCAATTTCTTTTAATGAACCGGATGCAAGCAAAAACTTTTTAATGAAGATAATGTCCTCGTCGTCTAGCCCACCGATCCAATCGGGAATTATTTCTATAGTCATACTAAAGCCTCCTTTAATAATATTAAGTATAACATTTAACAATATTAAAGTCAATAGTAAATATTATTTAAATAAAAGAAAAGTGATTGCTAAATATAGCCATAAAAATTAATTTTATAGCGGCTATAGCTTTATAATATAAGCTTAATCTTGGCTAAATTTTCGTATCCAAAACCTAAACATTCAAGCAGTTAGCTTGTTAAATGCTATGCGCATTGCCAAATTTTAAAAAAAAATAAAAAAAATTACAAATAAATGCTAAAATATATTGTATTAATAAGTTTTTTATGATACAATACCTTAGTATCTTCAACTTTAGTTCTTTAAAACCTCACATATTTGAGGGAAGGTTCGCTGTTCGCCAGCAAAAGGGAGGTGAAACAATGTATATCGCATTGACAATCTTACAAGTACTAGTTTCTTTAGGTGTTATTGCTTCGGTATTATTGCAATCGGGTAAATCGGCAGGTTTAAGCGGTTCTATTGCCGGTGGTGCCGAAACTTTTTTTGGTAAAGGCAAAAGTATGGACGAAAAATTAAGCAAAATTACCCGTGTTTTAGCTGCGGTTTTTATCGTGCTAACTTTGGTTTTGGCCGTAATGGCATAAGTAAAAAATTACTGGGGTTGATAAATATATCAGCTCTTTTAATTTGGTTAAATGGGCTAGCTTATTATTTTAAGTCAAACTTAAAAATTTTAGCTTTGCCTATTTAATCGCAATTATATATTTTTAGGAGGTTTTTTGCAGTGAACTCAATGTATTATCTCGCTCCTCTTGCTGGTGCCTTGGCTTTGGTTTTTGCCTTTATTTTAACCAAGCGCATCACAAGTGTTGATGCCGGCAATGACAGAATGAAAGAAATTGCCGCCGCCATCACCTCGGGGGCAATGGCCTTTTTAGGTCGTCAGTATCGTACCCTTATTATTTTTGTTTTAGCCCTTATTGCTGTTATCACTATTATTGGTTTAGTAAGCACAGGCGATGATAGCCTAAAGCCCCAAACCGCCATTGCCTTTGCCATCGGCGCTTTTTGCTCGATTTTGGCCGGTAATATCGGTATGCGTGTTGCTACCAAAGCCAATGTACGTACCGCTAATGCCGCTTATAAGCATGGCTTAAACAAAGCTTTAAATGTAGCTTTTTCCGGCGGTGCAGTTATGGGTATGAGTGTTGTAGGTTTAGGCTTAGTAGGCTTAGGCATTGTAATTGCCTTATTCTATGGCGATAATTCGGTTATCAACGGCTTTGGCTTAGGAGCTTCTTCGGTTGCTTTATTTGGCCGTGTAGGCGGTGGTATTTATACCAAGGCTGCCGATGTTGGTGCCGACTTAGTAGGTAAAGTAGAAGCCGGTATCCCCGAAGACGATCCCCGCAATCCGGCCGTTATTGCCGACAATGTGGGCGATAATGTAGGCGATGTTGCCGGTATGGGTTCCGACTTATTCGAATCTTATGTTGGTTCAATTATTGCTGCTATTGCTTTAGGTGGTTCTTTAGCCATCGGCGAAAATGGCGAAGGCATGTTAGCCCCGGTATTAATTTCGGCCATGGGTATTATTGCTTCGATTATCGGTACTTTCTTTGTATCGGCTAAAGAAGGCGGCGATCCGCAAAAATCCTTAAATAGAGGTAATATGGTAGCCACTGTTTTGGCCATTGTTGGTATTTTTGCTATTACCAATACCGTTTTACCCGAAACTTATGTAATTGGCGAAAATACCTATACCAATATGGGTGTATTTATTGCTACTATTGTTGGTTTATTAGTTGGTTTTGCCATCGGTAAAGTTACCGAGTATTATACTTCGGCATCCTTTAACCCTGTTAAAAAGATTGCCAAAGCTTGCGAAACAGGTACAGCCACCAATGTTATCAGCGGTATTGCCGTTGGTATGGGTTCTACCGCTATCCCGATTATCTTAATTTCGATTGGTATTTTCTTCGCTTATGAATTTGCCGGTTTATACGGCATTGCTTTAGCCGCTGTTGGTATGCTTTCTACCACAGGCATGGTTGTAGCCGTAGATGCTTATGGCCCGATCTCCGACAATGCCGGCGGTATTGCCGAGATGAGCTCCTTACCCCCCGAAGTACGCGAAATTACCGACAAGCTCGATTCGGTTGGTAATACCACTGCTGCTATCGGTAAAGGTTTTGCTATCGGTTCGGCTGCTCTTACTGCTTTGGCTTTATTCACCGCCTTCACTCAGGCTGTGGGTATCGACACCATTAATATTTTAGATCCTAAAGTTGTAATCGGTTTATTTATCGGCGGTATGTTACCGTTCTTATTCTCGGCTATGACTATGGAATCGGTTGGTAAAGCTGCCGGTTACATGATTGAAGAAGTACGTCGTCAATTCCGCGAAATCCCCGGTTTAATGAGCGGCGAAGCCAAGGCCGACTATGCTAAATGTGTAGATATTAGCGCCAAAGCTGCCCTTAGGGAAATGATTTTGCCCAGCGTTATGGCTGTATTAGTGCCTTTGGTTATCGGCTTAACTCCGTTTTTGGGTGCCGAAACCTTAGCCGGTGTATTGGCCGGTACATTGGTAGCCGGTTTCTTGCTTGCTATCTTTATGGCTAATTCCGGTGGTGCTTGGGATAATGCTAAAAAGTATATCGAAGAAGGCCATCATGGCGGCAAAGGCTCTTCTGCCCATGCTGCTGCTGTTAATGGCGATACCGTTGGCGATCCTTTTAAGGATACCTCGGGCCCGTCGATTAATATCTTAATCAAATTGATGACTATTATCTCTTTGGTATTTGCTCCTTTATTCTAAAATAATATTAAAAGCCCCGGTTAATTGCTTTGGCAGTTAACCGGGGCTTTTTTTGTGTTTTTTTATTGGAGATTGTTTTTGATTTGTTTGTATTTTGTAGGGAATGGTCTTGACCATTCCGATGTTTGGGTTATTGTCACCTATTGCTAGCTGGATTATTTTAGTCTTTTGCTGCTGGTTGTTAGTTGGGTTGTGGGCTATTTATGCTTATTGGGCGGATATTTCTATTGGTTGCTCTTTCTTGGGTGGGTAGGCTTTCTTGTCCCTTCCTACATTTGCTAAATTATTTTCTTTTATCGCAGAGGGGGATTGTTACTTTTTGGTCGCAAAAAGTAACCA
>CAYJBP010000145.1:0-4059 GCA_964368605.1 uncultured Peptococcaceae bacterium
ATGCTATTCATCCACTACCCCAAATGCAGCACCTGCCAAAAGGCCAAGAAGTTTCTCGATGATAATGGCTTTACTTACACTGAGCGTCATATTAAAGAACAAAATCCCACCTACGACGAGCTGAAAACCTGGCATAGCCAAAGCGGGCTGCCGCTAAAGAAATTTTTCAATACAAGTGGGCTTTTATATAAATCTATGTCACTTAAGGATAAGCTCCCCACTATGAGTGAAGATGAGCAGCTAAAATTGCTGGCTAGCGATGGGATGCTGGTTAAACGACCACTCCTAATCGGCAATGATTTTGTCCTCGTCGGCTTCAAAGAGCCGGCTTGGCAGGAAAAAATATAGTAAGCATAATTACTATATTTTCCGCTAGCTTATGGCATTGTGTTACTTCGAAGGGAGGTGACATAACCAATGAGCATATTCGATGAACTACATAAAACCTACAGCCCCCATCAGCCCCGGCAAAAATATCTTAGCGAAATTGAAGAATCGCATCAAATACTTATAGCGGAACTGGCAAAGCAACATCGTAAATTGGTATTGCAAATAATCGATAATAAGGATATGATTTGCGGCGAGCATGGGCGAGAAAGCTTTAGAAATGGCTTTCTTCTTGCCTGGCGCATACTTGGCGAAATGGACATCATAAAAGACGGTCAGCTATTCAGAGAATTTTCTGCAATAGATGACCGTTTTATTATGTCCGGCGAGAGTGCATAATGCAATGTAGGCAGCGGCACTTTTCGTCTCGGGAAGTGCCGCAATGCTATTTGAACAAAACTAAAGCAGTGAATATTTCGTTCACCGTTAATACTCCATAAAATCTTGCTCTTGCGCTCTTTGCAAGTCCTTTCTTTGCGGTAAAATGGAAAATATAGCTAGCTTTTCTTCACATACCGCCATGCTAAGCCGGAAATCGCTGCTGCTAACTATGGCCAAAAATTTGCAGTTGCGGCAGCGATTGCCCCCACCGCCAAAAAGTCCGCCCCGACAAGGTGGGCGGACTTTTTGGCATGCAGTATGCATGGCGGTATAACGCACTATACCTTGCCGTCGGCAAGGTGTGCGGCCGGGGACACCCCGGCACCCCGTTTGGCGGCTTTGCGCTATTGTAAGCTGGCATTTATACTAGCGCTTCGCTGTAGTTTTTGCCGCCTTTGTTAAAAAATATGGCGGCAAAAACTATTATCAAAGGGGGGAAGAATGACGGTTTGCGATGCCCTCAAAAACTCTTTCATCTTAGGCCTGTTTGCCCAAATATAAGGCTTGTAACAGCATTTTGAAAAAGCCTTAAGCCCAAGCCAAGTGGAAATGTTTTGAAGAAGATGTAGGGCATATTTGCCAGCAGTAAGTCGAGTGGAAATTGTAAAAAATCGACATTACGGTAAAAGGCAATGCTATTAAAATAAAGAAATATTGCCTCACTTGTCATCCTGAGCATAAGCGAAGGATCTTGCTCTTGGGCTTGATGGCTACCGGAAGATTCTTCGCTTCGCTCTGAATGACAGCATAGTTAGCATCTTAATTTAATAGCATTGGGATAAACTCCCCCCGATGAAAAACAAAAATCTTGATCCTAAATTTTACTTAATTCATGACGCACCCTCCCCTAAAAAAAGTTAAGCCGCATGCACTTGGCATACGGCTCAACTCAAAATTCTATTCTAATCTATCATCTTACAAACAGCTTTTCGCACTTCTGCAAACGAAAATCTTTGGTCGATAAACTATGTTTCTTGCTCAGCGGCAGCAAGTTTTTCAAGCAATTAATCAGCGGCAATACCGCCACCCAAATCCATTCCCACCAGTGTACATAGCTTTTTAGCGGTGTTGGCATTGCGTATTGTCACCTTATTATACACGGCTGATGAGGAAATTTTGCTCCACCTTGTGCGGCTAAAAGTTGCCCTTGGCGCTGACCAGAATATCACATTTTCATAAAATCCCACCTGTTCAAACTCGGGCTTTGGCTCGCCGACGGCAGCTATAACCTCCTCGACTGTTAGCGGCGGCAGCAGAAAAATTGCTTGATGCACGGTTTCCACCTCGCTCGGCTTATCCCACCAAAGCGGGGCATGGCTTATAGCATCAGCAATCTCCTCGGCACTTATCACCGTAACCGGAATCGCCAGCTCAAACTTTGCCAGCAGCAAATCATTGCAAATTTGGATAAGCTTTAGCTTATCATTAATATCACTTTCAAAAATCACATTGCCGCTATTGATATAGGTGCGCACATTGGCAAAACCGGCTTCGCTAAAATATTCGCGCAGAAGCGGCATGGCTACTTTGTTTTTACCGCCTACATTTATGCCCCGCAGCAAGGCTATATAGGTTTGCAAGCTATTATCATTTATATTCATTTTATCAGCCTTTCTCAATCAGATAATTTTTCAGCCCAAACAAATATCAATCCCTTTATAAATCGCCTGATAGGGAATTTCTTTAATCCGATAACAGATATTCACACAGCCTTTTCTGGCCACAATATAGGGCGATGTAGTACCGGCTCGCACTGCCTCAACCGCCTCCGGGCTTGCAAAATAAACACTGATATATTTTTTTCTGCAACCTACCGCCACATATTTTCCGTTCAGTCGCCAGGTGGGGATAAGGGTTCTCTCGGAATATTTTTCATCGAAGGCGGCAGCTTTGTAATTTTCTTCGATATATGAAATAATCGGCAGCACTTGCGATTTTGTTTTATCGTCTATCATGTTTAGATATGTTTCTATCGGCATAATATCACTCCAATACCTCTTTTAATCAATTAAATCTATTATAACAGCCACGCTATCACCAATATTTTTACCGATTTTTGCCCTAATGCTTTTGAGTATGCCAATGATATAACAAATCGAGCCGTCCTCATTTTTAACGCCCATATTGACAATACTGCCGACATACGGCTCGCCATCAAAGGTAGCATTAACCTTTAATCTGCCTTTGCCAAACTTGGCCTTGATATCAATAGGCACAGGAATATATGCACCGCCGCCGCTACCCTCGCAGATAGTCGCTGTGAATGTAAATTGTCGCTCGTTTGCTGTTGTCATTATCCACCTCACTCAATCGGCAAGCCGTTCATTTTCAGAAAACTAAGCTTGTCCATATAGCCCCTTTGAAAGACGATTTTACCGCCGACTATCTTGAAAAATCCACAACCCCGAAATCCTTTGGGATCTTTCCATTCCATTATGGCAAAGTCGCCATCCATAAAAATATTATCGAGGATACAGACCATTTCGGCAATGGCATATTCTTCTGCAAAGCGTTCGAAAATCGCTTTCTTACCGATAACAGGGTCGGTAACTACCTGGTGGTTTATCGCATCATCAGCATAAAACTCGCTTAATGCCTTGGCATCGGCATTGTTAAAAACATCTATCCAGTTTAAAAGTGTTTCTTTCGGGGTTAAATCGCCGCTGATTTTGCGCTTATAAAGGTTTCTGTTGCCGCCATCGCCCTCGACTATACCACAACTAACAAAGCCCATTTTCTGATAAAATCTATTGGCACGAGGGGAGGTTACAAAACATTCGAGCTGTATCTCCTCATAGCCTTGGAACAGGTTTTGGCTTGCATAAGCAATCAGCTTTTGGGCAATGCCCATGCCCCAGTACGGCACATCTACCGATAAACCTTGGATCTCGTTTTCCTGCGTAAAGATAAATCCTATCAGCGTATCATTATCTAAAATAATGGTGGCATTGTCGTAAATTTTGCTTAAATCGCTATCGCAAGCGCCACTGCCGATATATTGATCCGCCATCTCATCACCAAGGTGGGCGCGCTCATATACATCGACAATTTTGCGCCCCAGGGCAAGCACTGCTGCCTTGTCCGTGGTTGTCGCTTTTCTTATTGTATAACTCATAATTTTCTCGCTTTCTCTTAGCCGGAATTTGCAGAAGTTTTTATCTTGACTAATATTATAAACAAAAATTGCATTTTTGTCGAGAAAAATGCAATTTATTTAATCTAAGCAAAATCATTATTCCGTTAGCATTGATATTATTCCGATAAAATACTATACTAATAGACATAAGAGGT
>CAYJBP010000146.1:0-3978 GCA_964368605.1 uncultured Peptococcaceae bacterium
CCCACCCAAAACAACCCCTAAATCAAAAAACAATTAGGACGCAATTATCCCCATCATCCATCAACCCATCCAATCTCTACTTGCTTTAATATTGCTATTATGCTACAATAATGGTAAAAATTATTGATATTTTGCGTGGTGATAAAATGGAATTGCCAAAACGAAAACAAAATAGATTAAAGGGCTATGATTATTCTTCTAATGCTGCATATTTTGTAACAATTTGCACAGATAACCAAAAATGCCTGTTCGGCAAAATTGTAGGGAACGGTCTCGACCTTTCCGATTACGGCAATATAGCAGAAAATGATTTGAAAAATTTGCCTCGGCACTTTCCACATATTATCTTAGATAAATATATTATAATGCCCAACCATATTCACGCAATAATTATCATTAATAAAGCTGATGGCATAGAACTATCAAGACCTTTACCTCCACTATCAACCGTAATTGGATTGTATAAATCGGGTGTTTCACGTAAAATAGGATTGCCGATTTGGCAAAAATCATTCCACGACCATATAATAAGAAACGAAAAGGTATATCAGGAAATTTGGGAATATATCGACACCAATCCGTTAAAGTGGGAACTGGATTATTATCACATATATTGAGCATGACCGGCATAAGAATAAGACGACACTTCACTCTATTGTTATCTTATCTTTAATTCAACCCTAAATAGTGCACTTCATTTTCATTTGCTTCGCAAATAAAAATAGCAGCTAAATCTTTCGAGTATTTCCTTTCTCGCCAAGATTTAACTGCTGTTTTAAGTTGTGCTTCTATGTACTTATTTTGCCTCAAAAGATCTCGTACTTTTTTGAAAAAAAGTACCAAAAAACTTTCAAGTTTATTCCGGGATATAATCGCCTTCCCATTCATAGGCCATATCCTCAAAAGATGTGTAACTTCTTCTAAAAATTAAATTAGCCTCGCCCACAGGGCCATTCCTGTGCTTGGCCACTATTACCTGCACTATGTCCTGCTGGGGATTACTCTCCACCATCTCGCCGCCTTCCTCACCATTTTTATGCGGCTGATGCAACATCATCACTATATCAGCATCCTGCTCCAATGCCCCCGATTCGCGCAAATGGCTTAAATTGGGTGGCTCATTAGTGCGCTCCGCCAAACGCGATAACTGCGATAATGCCAATACCGGCAAATCTAATTCCTTAGCCAAGCCTTTCAAAGATCGCGAAAACTCCGCAACCTCCTGCTGGCGGCTCTCCACCCGGCGGCCTCCGCCCGATTGCAATAGCTGTATATAATCCACAACTATCATGTCCAAGCCTTGCTTCTCTATCTTTAACTTGCGGCACTTGCTCCGCATCTCGCTTACCGTTATCGAAGCCGTATCATCAATATATATCTCCGCCCCGTTTAAAGGCAATAAGGCCTCCGCCAAACGGCCGATATCCTCGCGGCTAATCTCGCCCTTGCGTACCTTGCCCTGGTTTACCCTAGCCTGCGTGCAAAGCATACGCTGCGCCAACTGCTCTTTCGGCATCTCTAACGAAAATATCGCCACCCTGCGCCCATGCTTAATCGCTGCGCGCTGTGCTATATTTACCGCCATCGATGTTTTACCACAACCCGGGCGCGCCGCCAACAAAATTAAATCGCTCTTTTGTAAGCCCGATAATAATTTGTCTAAATCCCTAAATGTTGGGATGCCCGTTACCCCATCTTGGGCTTTGGTCATGCTAATTTTATCATATACCGCCTGCAAAATATCGCTAATAGCATAAAAACCATCATGATGCCGCTTCTCTGCAACCTCAAATATAGCCTTCTCGGCAATCTCCAATAATTGATCAGCAGTATGAAAACCGCCAAAGCCTTCGCCCTCTATCATCAAGGCCGCATTGATTACCTGCCGGGCCAAAGACTTTTCCATCACTATCTTTGCATAGTGAACAGCCGCCGCCGCCGCAGGGACAGCATCGGTAAGACCTGCTATATAGCCTAAGCCGCCCGACTTATCCAAATCGCCGCTTAAGGTAAGCTCGTCTACTAAGGTTACCAAATCGCAAGGCCTGCTTGCATTAATTAGCTGCTGCATCGCATTAAATATCAAACGATGCCCTTCGCTATAAAAATCGCCGGCCTGCACAAATTCCAATACTTCGTTTAAGGCATCTTTGTTTAATAGACAAGCACCCAATAAAGCCCGTTCGGCCTCCAAATTCTGGGGCAATTGCCTGCTTATATCCATAACCATCGCCTAGGCCTTAACTACATCTAAAATAACCGCCGCCTGTACCTTGGTATGCAGCTTAATAGTAGCCTTATATTCGCCCAAGGCCTTAATATTTTCATTAATTTCGATTTTGCGCTTATCCACCTTAAAACCCTGATCGGCCAAGGCAGTAGCAATATCGGCAGTGGTAATCGACCCAAAAAGCCTGCCGCCTTCGCCGCATTTGGCCAGTACAGTTACCTTAGTATCCTTTAAAGTATTAGCCAGCTCCTTAGCCTCGGCCAGGGCTTTAGCCTCGCGATCGGCCTGCAATTTGCGCTCATGCTCCACACTATTTAAATTAGCCGAGGTAGCTTCTTGTGCCAATTTTTTAGCTATCAAAAAATTACGGCCATAACCATCGGCCACCTCTTTAATCTCGCCCTTTTTACCTAAACTTTTTACATCAGCTAAAAGAATTACTTTCATAAAAAAACCTCCTATATAATAAATATTAATTTTTTGGTATATTAGTATTATCCAAACTGCGTTTTTCAATCTTAGCCCTAAAATCTAAGATAGGATCGAATATCCCCAGTAAAAGCATGATAAGCGCAAATGCTCCTCCGCTGAATTGAAATAAAACCAAAATCAATACTACTTTTAAAAATGTAGACATTTTGCTACGACTAAGTAGCCAATAAAAAAAGCTAATCCCGGCAATTACAAAAATTGGCTCGCAAAGCATTTGCAAATTGCTGGCGATAATCAATAAAGTTTGATTATCCGACCAATTAGCCGCTATGCTTAAGCCTAGGCCTAAAATCAAAAACCAAACTAAGCGCCAATCCAAACGCCAAAGCGCAAAAGGCGGCATTTTTTCGATATCATGCCCAAAGCGGCGCATAATGTTTCGCAAAAATACAAAGCTAATCAATGCGGAAATCATCGCCAGCATAATCATGCTACCGGGCAGGTAAAGCGGCAGAGATTCGATTAAAAAATCATAATAACTTTCCACCGTAAAGCCATTGCCCATCGGCGCAGAAGCGCCCATTTGTTCAATGGTAATCTGCTTGGCCTCAAGCAGCATTATTTCCAGCTGATTAAACATCTCGGCCAAAGGTAGCCCCGCAAAAAACAAACTAAGCGAGACATAAACCAACATCGTAAGCCCCGAAAAAAAGGCCGAGCCTACCATGGTAAAAGTTAAATTCTTTTTATTGGCCAAACAATAGCCCAAAAAAGGCCCCAAAATTAAGTAGTAAGCGCCCAATAAAGCGGCATTTAACGGACTAATTAAAATAGAGCTAAGCAAAAAGATGCTCAAGGCCGCCAAAAAACCAAAATATACATTGCGACGTATAATTAAAATAGCAACCGGCAAGGGCAAAATTATCGGAGCTAATAATTCAAATAGTGGCAGCATGGCGCATAAATAATTAAAGGCCACTGTTAAGGCAACCATCATCGCGGCATCCATAAGCGCCCCGGTTTTAGAAGTAATTGGCATAAGTTGCTCCCAGAAATATATTTAACTAAACTTTATTCTCCAAATCAGGGCAGGTATCCTGCAATTATCATCAAAAATAGTAATAATCGGCCACCAAAACTATTTTTGCATTTGAATTTTAGCTAATAATATGCTAGACTAAAATATATAAGCATAAACTAAAAATCAAATGTTAGGTGGGTATTTATGAAAAATTCTCAAGTTTTAAAGAACTATTCCCGGGAGCAATTACTGGAGCTTATCGAGATTTACTCGCTTAATTGGCTGGCCATGGACG
>CAYJBP010000147.1:0-3877 GCA_964368605.1 uncultured Peptococcaceae bacterium
AATGGCCTGTTTTGCTTAGGGCACTTCATTTTTATTTGCCCGGCAAATAAAAATAGCAGCTTCTTTCAATTTTATCAATTCTATCCTCCATTACTGCTTTTTTTAGCTATTACTTCTTTTATTCATTAATCTGCTTTTAGTAATTGAAAGAATTAAGATCAAAAGATTTTAAGATCAAAAGATTAAGACCTTTGCTTTTTGTAAAAAGCAAAAGCAAAAACTTTTAGAGTTTTACCCAGGGGATTTGCTCCAGCCATTTAATATTTCTATCCTCCATACAATAACTTGCTTGTAAGTCCGCACTGTGAAATAGTGCTACCTCCGGCCAAATTCGGGCAGCCGCCGAAAAATCTCTGGCCGCATCTTGGCCGGCAAATGGCCCCATATGATGCAATATTATCGCTGTTTCTTGCTCGCTTAAATCCAAATGCTTATTAATTAAATATACAGACTTTGGCGCATGCCCTAAGGGCAAAGCATCCTCAAAACTATAACTCTGCTCCGTTACCCATTCAAAACGCCCGCCTTCATCACGCCTTGTGCCGGTTTCGGTATAGCGCTTTACATTGCGCCAGGTTTTACTATATACATCAATCTTGCATAAATCATGCAAAAATGCGCATAAAATCATACTGCGCTCGCTAAAATCTTCGGCCAAAAATTGCTGGCGCTTTAAAATATCATATATGCAATAACAATGCAGAGCCAAACCGCCTTCTCGGCAGCCATGATAACGAGTGGATGCAGGCGCTAAATAATAATCGCCGCTGCGTAACCAACGGATTAAGTCCTTAATCCCTTCTACCTCGGTGCTAAGCAATAGCTCCTCAATAGCTTGTCTTTGCATTTTTAAATCAATTTTATAATCCATATTAACCTCTTTTTGTCCATTTAATTTGATTTAATTATACACTATTTTGGCAATCTTTACAAACTTTTTTTGCCCATAGCTATAACACTTTAATTTAGTTAGTTTAGGTACAAAACATTTGCTTTTTTGCTATTTATTTATTTACATAATCTATTAAATATGTTATACTTAAATGTATGTTTGGCAGTTTTTTTAAGAAAGGATGATAAATAAATGTCAAATCAAGTAACTATTGCTCAGGAAGTATGCAAAGGTTGCGCCCTATGTACTGTGGCCTGCCCCAAGCATATTTTAGCTTTGGATATGAAAAAGCTCAATGCTAAAGGCTATAATCCTTGCCATGTTATGGATATGGATGCCTGTATAGCTTGTGCTATGTGCGCAATTATCTGCCCGGATAGCGCTATTACCGTAGAAAAGGAGGATAAATAATGACTGAAAGATTATTGATGAAAGGCAATGAGGCCATTGCCGAAGCCGCACTTAGAGCCGGCTGTCGCCACTTTTTTGGCTATCCCATCACCCCTCAAACCGAAATTAATGCTTATTTATCCCGCAAAATGCCCAAAGTAGGCGGCGTTTATTTGCAAGCCGAATCGGAAATCGGCGCTGTAAACATGGTTTTAGGCGCAGCATCGGCAGGCTTAAGAGCGATGACATCTTCTTCTTCGCCGGGTATATCCTTAAAAACGGAAGGTATTTCTTATCTTTGCGGTTCGGATTTGCCTTGCTTAATTATTAATGTACAGCGTGGTGGCCCCGGTTTAGGTGGTATTCAACCTTCGCAGGCCGATTATTTCCAGGCCACCAAAGCCCCCGGCCATGGCGATTTGCATATTCTGGTATTTGCGCCTGCTTCGGTGCAAGAGGCCAGCAATATGGTCTTTAAGGCCTTCGATACCGCCGAAAAATATCGGATGCCGGCCATGATTTTAGCCGATGGCATCTTAGGCCAAATGATGGAGCCGATTGCCTTCGACGATTATCAAAACCCCAATACACCCAAACCCTGGGCTACTAATGGTCATCAAAATAGCAGGCCTAAAAATACAATAACTTCTTTATTCTTGCAGCCCGATGTTTTAGAGAAAAAAATCCATGAGCGTTTCGAGCGTTATGCTCAAATCGAAGCCAATGAGGCTTTGGCCGAAGAATACCTGGTAGACGATGCAGATTTGGTATTGGTGGCTTATGGTGCTTGTTCTCGTATTGCCAAAAGTGCAATTAATGATGCACGTGCTAAGGGCTTAAAAGTGGGCTTAATCAGACCTATTACGCTTTGGCCTTTCCCTGTGCAGCATTTGCGCAAAACTATTGGTAAAGCCCAGGCCTTGCTAACGGTAGAGATGAGCATGGGCCAAATGGTTAATGATGTTAAGTTAGCAGTAGAGCATAAAATCCCGGTTCATTTTTATGGCCGTACCGGCGGGATGATACCCACCCCGGCCGAGGTTTTGGCTCAAATTGAGCAAATTATCGGAGGTGGCAAATAATGTTAGTTTATCAAAAATCGGCGGCTTTATCCGATGCTGCCTTAACCTATTGCCCGGGCTGCGGCCATGGCATTATTCATAAGCTGATAGCCGAAACCTTAGTAGAGCTGGATATTGTGGGCAAGGCTGTAGGTATTGCTCCGGTTGGTTGTGCGGTACTTGCTTATAATTTCTTTGATATCGACATGATTCAATCCCCACATGGTCGTGCACCGGCGGTGGCTACCGGCGTTAAGCGTGCTTTGCCGGATTCGGTAGTATTTAGCTATCAAGGCGACGGCGATTTAGCGGCCATCGGCACTGCCGAAACCGTACATGCTGCTATGCGTAATGAAAATATCGTGGTTATCTTTGTAAATAATGCCAATTATGGCATGACAGGCGGCCAAATGGCACCTACCACCATGCCCGGCCAAGTAACTCAAACCTCACCTTATGGCCGTGATGTGGCAACTGCTGGTTATCCGATTAGGGTTTGCGAAATGCTTGCTACCTTAGATGGCGTTACCTATGCCGAGCGGGTGGCGGTTAATTCGGTACCGAATATTCGCAAGGCTAAAAAAGCAATTAAAAAGGCTTTTCAAAATCAAATCGAAGGCGGCGGTTTTTCGATAGTAGAGATTTTGGCTCATTGCCCCACCAACTGGGGTTTAGAGCCGGTTGAATCCTTAAATTGGCTAACCGAGAATATGTTACCTTTCTATCCGCTGGGCGTTTATAAGGACATTATCGGCCAAAGGGGGACTGAAAAAAATGACTAATTTTAATATGTTATTTGCCGGTTTTGGCGGCCAAGGCGTATTGTTTTCGGGCAAGGTTGCGGCTTATGCCGGCCTTATCGATAATAAAGAAATTAGCTGGTTGCCATCTTATGGGCCGGAGATGCGTGGCGGCACAGCCAATTGCAGCGTATGCATAGCAGATACGCCGATTGGTTCGCCTTTAGTAACCGAGCCGGATATTTTGATTGCGATGAATGGCCCTTCTTTTGATAAATTTATCAATACGGTAAAGCCGGGCGGCATGGTAATATTGGATGCCTCTTTAATTAGCCAAAGGCCACAGCGTACCGATATTAAAGTTTTTGCAGTAGAGGCCAGCCAGTTGGCCAATGACCATGATTTACAAGGTATTGCCAATATTATTCTTTTGGGCAAGCTTTTGCAAGAAAGCGGTTTTACCGGTTTAGAGTCGATAGAAGCCGCCTTAAAAAAATGTGTACCTGCCCGTAAAGCCCATTTATTAGAGCATAATATACGTGCTATCAAATTAGGCATGGAACAATAATTAATTAATAGTTGCAGATTAGGGCTAGCACAAAAAACTTGTGCTAGCCCTAATTTTTTGGGGTTAAGCAGAAACTAAAATTTTTGCAACCTAAACAAAGGGCAGTTTTGCGCCAAAATCAGGGGATAGATAGTGGACTTAACGGTGCTTTTAGTAGTGAAACTAGCTGTTGTATCGGCAAGGCCGCTAGCTGCCGCTGAGTTTGAGTGCAAAACCGTTTTGGTTC
>CAYJBP010000148.1:0-3782 GCA_964368605.1 uncultured Peptococcaceae bacterium
ATATAATTAGTAAATAATATTGTGGAGGTATATTTATGCCTAAGGGTTCTACCGGTTCAACTAGAAGTGGAGGCAGCTCTAATCGGAGCAGTTCTAAAAAAACATCGGCTAAAAAGCCTGTTAAAAAGGATGTTGCTGCTTATAGCCCGCGCCAGAAGGAAATTATTGGCATCATGATTATGGCCTTGGCCTTGGTGCTTTTGATAAGCGTGGCCATCGCCCCGCCCGAAGGTGAGCAAACAGGAGCGCTGGGCTTTATTAGCCTTTTTTTGCTTGATGTTATGCGCTTTTTTGCCGGTATCGCCGCCATTAGCATGCCTATTTGCCTGCTTTTATTTGGCTTAATCGTCTTTTTAGGGCGTAATCAGGTTAGCAATATCGGCCGCCTGGTTGGCTTAGGCCTTTTATGGTGGGCGGTTTTAGCACTTTTTTCGCTTAAATTGCCGCTTACCACCTTTGGCCAATATATGGCGCTTGGCATCGATGGCCAAGGCGGTGGCGCTTTAGGTGCTCTTTTGGCCTTCCTGCTTCAAAAAGGCTTTGGCTATGCCGGCAGTATGATTATTCTTATTGCCATGCTAATCATCGGCTTTATGCTCTTTAGCGATTTATCTTTGCGTGAGCTAATCCGCTTAATTGTTGTGGCTATCTATAGCTTTTTTACCCGCTTAATTGGCAATAAAGAGCAAAAACCGGCAATTATCGGCAATGATGCGCCACCCAAAACCGCCGCTAAAAAAACTTTGCCGCCGCTTAAGCCCAAAATTATCACCCCCGAGCAGGCCGCACCCAATATCACCGATGCCAAGGAGGCTGTTTCGCTGCCGCCACCTAAACCCAATCGCTTTACCAATGAGTTTTTGCCGGATATCAGCGGTGCTAATCAGCCGCCTGCGCAGCAAGAATTTGATTTTGCCGCCGCTATGGCTAAGGCCGATCAAGAAAAATCGGCCGCCAAATCTGTGCCTACCCCTAAAGAAGATTTTAGCGATTTTGATGCCCATTTAGAGGCCATTCCGGCCGCCATTTCCGCCCTTAATCAAGAGGTCGAACCCAAGCCGGATATCGAGGATATCATGCCCAATCAGCCTGCCCAGGCTGCGGCCAAAATTGCCGCCGGTCAGATTAGCATCAGCAGCTATGATCAAAACGACCCTTGGGCAAATGATGCGCCGATTAATCCCCCTACCAATCGGCCGATTGCGGCAGCTAAGCCGGCTATGGCGGCCAAACCCGCCAATAATGCGCCGGATATAGAGGAGCAGCCGGAGCAACCTTTAAATATTAATAGTGAGCAAGAACTATTAGATTATCAATTGCCGCCCATCGAATTATTGGCCAATGTGGTAAAAGTACGTAATCCCAATCTTAATAAAGATATTGCCGATTCGATTGCCCTTTTGGAAAAAACCCTTCATGATTTTGGGGTTAAAGCGGCCGTTACCCAAGTGGTGGCCGGGCCTGCCGTAACCCGCTATGAATTACAGCCGGCAGCCGGGGTTAAAGTGGCCAAAATTACCAGCCTATCCGATGATATAGCCTTGGCTTTAGCAGCCACCGGGGTGCGTATCGAAGCGCCCATCCCAGGTAAAAGTGCTATTGGCATCGAAATTGCCCGTAGCCAAATCGATATTGTCCACTTTAAAGAATTGGCCGAAAGTGGCAATTTTAAGCAAAACGAATCCAAAATCTGCTTTGCTTTAGGCAAAAATATCAGTGGCGAAGCCGTGGTTGGCGATTTGTCTAAAATGCCCCACCTTTTAATTGCAGGCTCTACCGGTTCCGGTAAAAGTAGCTGTCTAAATAGCATTATGTGCAGCATTTTATTTAAGGCCAAACCCGACGAAGTTAAGCTAATGCTGGTAGACCCCAAAAAAGTAGAGATGACCTATTACGAAGATTTACCCCATTTAGCTGCGCCTGTTGTTACCGATAGCAAAAAAGCAGCCAATATGCTTAAAGGCGTAGTAACCGAGATGGATAATCGCTATTCCCTATTTGCCGCCGAACGGGTTAAAAACTTTAGCGGCTATAATGAAAAACATCCCGAGAATAAATTGCCCCAAATTGTGGTAGTTATTGATGAATTGGCCGATTTAATGCTGGTGGCCAAAAATGATGTAGAGCAAGCCATTTGCCGTATTGCCCAGTTGGCCAGGGCGGCCGGCATTCACCTGGTGGTGGCAACCCAGCGGCCATCGGTGGATGTTATTACCGGCCTGATTAAGGCCAATATCCCCTCGCGAATTGCTTTTGCCGTATCCTCGTATACGGATAGCCGCACCATTTTGGATACCAGTGGTGCCGAAAAGCTTTTGGGGCGTGGTGATATGCTTTATAGCCCGGTGGGCGCTAATAAGCCGATTAGAATTCAGGGTAGTTTTGTGGACGAAAACGATATTGCCAACCTGGTAGAATATTGCAAAGCCCAAGCTAAGCCTCAGTTTTCTCAGCAATTAACCGAGGCGGCTGTTAGCGTAGAAAAGCCCATAGAGCGCAGCGAAACCCTAGACGAATTATTTTATGAAGCCGGCGAAATTATTATTATGAGCGGCCAGGCCTCTACCTCGTTCTTGCAAAGACGTTTAGCAATTGGCAATCCACGGGCGGCACGCTTGGTGGATGCTTTGGCCGAAAAAGGGGTAGTTGGTGGGCCTAAGGGCGCTAAGCCCAGGGATATTTTAATGACGATGGCAGAATTTGAGGAGATTTTTGGTCATGCGAAATAATCAAGATATCAGCTATCAGCAGGCTTGCGCCTTGCCACAACCGCTATTTGTTGATTTGCGTTCGCCAAGCGAGTTTGCCGAGGATCATCTGCCTAATGCCTACAATTTACCGATCTTTACCGATGGGGAAAGGGAGCAGGTTGGCACGGTTTATCATCAGCAAAGCCATGATAAGGCGCGCTTTATGGCCTTGGATTTGGTAGCACCCAAGCTGCCTACTTTACTGCGTGAGTTGCAAAAACTAAGTTTGGATTATGATTTGGTTCTTTATTGCTGGCGTGGTGGCATGCGTTCGCAAACCATAGCCCAAATGGCCGCCTTGCTTAAAATTGCCTGCCATCGCCTAGATGGCGGCTATAAAGCCTATCGCAAAGATTTAACTAAGCAGCTAGAGGCCGAATTGCCTTATAAGTTAATTGTAATTCATGGCCTAACCGGCTGCGGCAAAACCCAAATTTTGCAGATTTTAGAAGCCAAATTTGGTCTACAAAGCATCGATTTAGAAGGATTAGCTAATCATCGGGGCAGTGTTTTCGGCAGTGTTGGCTTGGTTGAGCAGCCCACTCAAAAGCATTTTCAAAGCCTGCTTTGGCAAAAATTAGCCACATTCGATAAAAACTTACCGGTTTTTGTCGAATGCGAAAGCAAAAGGGTGGGCAAAATTACCCTCGATCCGCCCTTTTTTAAGGCTATGAAGGATGGGCGGCATTTTTTAGTTTATGATACCGTAATTAATCGCACGGCTCGCTTAATCGATGATTATCAGCCGCTGCTTAATCATCAGGCTATCGGCGAAGCCTTAAATGCGCCACCTTTGCGCAAACGCTTTGGCCAAGCCCAGGTAGATGCCTTAAATCAATTATGGCAGGCCAATCAATACGATAAGTTAACCGCCTGGCTTTTAGAAAATTACTATGATCCGCTTTATAATTATGCCGATCAACCCGACCAAAATTATGAGCTATCCGTAAATGCCGCCGATAGCGAGCAGGCAGCGGCCGCTATTGCCGAATATTTACAGGGCAGTTTGGGGAAGTTTTAGGTTGTTTTGAT
>CAYJBP010000149.1:0-3586 GCA_964368605.1 uncultured Peptococcaceae bacterium
AAATGAAAAATAAGAGCCGTAATCAACAACAAGCATTAATATCCGCCAAAAAATGTAAATAGCCAATAATCCAACAAATAACAGGCAGTAACAACCCAAGCCCCTGCAATTTTTCAAATCAACTAAAAAAAGAGCTATCGCAATTGCAATAGCCCTTTTTTTAGTGGTACTACTTAATAAACTTTTTAATCTCGCTGATTAATTCTTCTTTGCCGGGGATTATCGAAATAAATATTTGCTCGCCATTAATGCACATGGTTGGCAAATTGCCAATGCCCATTTTACGGGTGCGGGCAATATCTTCTTTTATAAAGTATTTGTATACTTTATAATCGGCAAAATCTTTAATTTCATCATAGATATTTTCCACAGCAGCCAACATATAGGTGCAGGCAGCGCATTGATCGGGATCTAATAAGAATAGCTCCACCAATACTTTGTCCAAATTAGCATAATCGGGAATTTCTACATCGGTATCATCTACCACAGCTTGATAATTAGCAATCATCTCGCGCGATTGCTCGGGATTTAATACTGCCTGAGCTGCGGCAATAGTGTTTTCAATCGGGGTGTCATAAGGCATATCACAGCCGGGGCTGATGATTAAATTATGCTTATTTTCGATACTATCCATCAAATCGATAACGCATTTCATATTATCCTCTTGCGTACCATGGAGCATGGTGGTGGTTAAGGGAATATTGCCACCTAAAGTGATATTGTATTTATCGCAAACGGCTTTGGCGGTGGCCAAATTAACATTCTCGTCAATCGATACACTATCGGGATTGGTACGGCACATTACATCAATTTGGCTGGCTGCATTGCCGCAAACAAAGAAGGAAGATAAGGCACCCTCTTCGCGAATATAGTTAAATACTTTATCAAAGCTGGGCTTAAGCATATCTTCGATATGCTGGGGCGATACCTGGCTAATCAAGGGGTCTACCACAGCAATAACATCCATGCCGGCCTCAATATACATGCGGCTCATGGCAACAGCCACATCGGCGCAAAAATCTACCAAATCTTTAACATATTGGGCATCCATTATCATATCCATAAAGATTTCGGTGCCTCTTAAATGCGAAGCCAAGGTAAATGGGCCGCAAATTAAGCCATAAAGGGCGGTTTGCTCGCCAATTTCTTTTTTAAGGGTGCGCATGGCGCTTAAAATCATCGGCAAACGGCCGGATTCCGGAGTAGGTATGGTGCAGGCGCAAGGCAAGGTCTTTTCCTTAGCCAAAGGATGCGATTTTACCGAAGGAGGATTGTTTTTGGCCCAAAGCAATTCGCAACCTAAAATTTCGGCTTCGATTTGCAAATCAAAAATTACCGGCAGGCCATCGGGCATATAGAGCTTATTAACCTCGATAACCGATTCTACCAGCTTATCAGCCTCTTTTAATACTTCCTCGGCATTATAGCCTTTTAATTTACCGGCATGCACCCCGGCAAATGGTACCCATGGTACACGATCCAGCTGCTCATGCTTTAATGCTTTGATGATTAAATCCTTACCCATGATATGTCCTCCTAAAATTTATTTAATATTAATAATTGGTATCTTAATTGTTTATATAATGCCATAATTTGAAGATAAAGTCAAGAAGATATTTTTGCATGTTTTAGCACAAAACGGAAAAAGCCGCAAGCAAACAGCCTTTAATAGGCGATTTGCTTGCGGCTTAATTTAAAATTTTATAGCATAAAAATTACTATACAACACCTTGAGCAATCATGGCATCGGCTACTTTTACAAAGCCGCCGATATTGGCGCCGTTAACATAGTTAACATAGCCGCCATCTTCTTTACCGTACTCAACGCAGGTAGCATGGATATCGCCCATGATTTGCTTAAGCTTGGCATCAACTTCTTCGGCAGTCCAGCTATAGCGCATGCTATTTTGGCTCATCTCTAGGCCGGAAACGGCAACACCGCCGGCATTGGCAGCTTTACCCGGGGCATAGAGGATTTTGGACTCGATAAAGGCATCAACAGCGGCTTTATCCGAAGACATATTCGAGCCTTCCGATACGCACATGCAGCCATTTTTGATTAATGCAGCAGCGTCTTCGCCGCGGATTTCGTTTTGGGTGGCGGTGGGGCAAGCGATATCGCAAGGAACTTCCCAAGGCTTGCGGCCGGCGCGCCATTCAAGACCGAATTGATCGGCGAAATCTTTAGCAGGACGACGTTGAATGGCCCATAAAGGCTCGATGAACGATAACATTTCATCATTGATGCCTTGCGGAACATAAACATAACCATGCTGGTCGGCAATGGTAACAACTTTGCCGCCTAATTCATTAACTTTGCGGATTAAGAAGGTACCTACATTACCATAACCGGAGTTAACAACGGTTTTGCCTTCGAAGCTATCGCCTTTGGTTTTGAGCATTTCTTCGGCAAAATAAATGGTACCATAGCCGGTTGCTTCGGGACGGATTAAGCTACCGCCAAATTGACGGCCTTTACCGGTTAAAACGCCGGTAAACTCATTGGCTAATTTTTTGTATTGGCCAAACATATATGCAACTTCGCGGCCGCCAACGCCGATATCACCGGCAGGAACGTCTAGGTTCGGGCCAATATGGCGATAAAGCTCGCTCATAAAGGCTTGGCAAAAACGCATAATTTCGTTTTCGGATTTACCTACGCCATCAAAGTCGGAACCACCTTTACCACCGCCCATAGGCAATGTGGTTAAGCTGTTTTTGAAAACTTGTTCGAAGGCTAAGAATTTTAAAATGCCTAAAGTAACGGAAGGATGGAAGCGCAAACCGCCTTTATAGGGGCCAATTGCACTGTTCATTTGAATACGATAACCACGGTTTACCTGGATTTCGCCCTTATCATCAACCCATGGAACTCTAAACATTACTACACGCTCGGGCTCTACCATCCGCTCTAAAATTTTAGCATCGGCATAACGGGGATTAGCATTAATAAAGGGAATTAAGGAAGCAACAACCTCCTCTACTGCTTGGTGAAACTCGGTTTCGGCAGGGTTCTTTTTAATAACCTCCGCCATAAAATCTTGCAAGTTCATAGCCATTAAATATTCCTCCTTCAATGTAATAAGCCTAGGTGCTGTTTACTACTTATATTAACAGTACCTGATAAATAAGTAAGAAATTAAACAGTTAAACTGTTCGTATCCAATATTTATTGTACCCTTTTTTTGCAAATAAAACAAGTGATTTGTTAATTAATCTAATTTTCTGATAATTTGAGCTTGGGCTTGATAGTTATAGATGCTTTGTTTTGGGGATGATGAGGTTTTTTTATCCCTTGTAGGGGATGAAACTGATTTGAAATATTCTTTTTGCTGTGTTATACTTTATGAAATATTGTTTATATAATGAGAGGAGGCAAGCAATATGTTGGCAGCATTTTTTGCAGTAATAATTATGCTTATTAGTGCAGCTATAGGGTTTTTTATAGGTGCTGCGCTAAATGGACCATTAGAAGGGGCTATTCTTTTTGCTATGATTAGCGGTATGGCATGTATAATATCTGCAATAAATAAAAATAAGTAGGGGAATGCTCGCCGATATAATCCGAACCAAGCCCAGCTTTGGC
>CAYJBP010000150.1:0-3101 GCA_964368605.1 uncultured Peptococcaceae bacterium
GGCGTAGATACCATTATCGAAATTGGCCCGGGCAGCGCTTTAAGCGGCTTTGTTAAAAAAACTGCCCCCCAAATCAAAACCTATGTTATCGAAGATGTACCCAGCTTGGAAAAAACCTTGTTGGCCTTAGGTGCTTAATATGGATTTTACAGGCAAAACAGCCCTTATTACCGGTGCCAGCAGGGGTATTGGCCGTGCTATTGCCATTGCTTTGGCTAAGCAAGGCGCTACCATTATTATCAATCATTTTAATGATCAAGAGCAAGCCAAGCAAACAGCAGCCTTATGTGGCACTGCTCAAACATATATTTTCGAGGCCAATGTGGCCGATGAGGATGCTTGTGCAGCTATGTTTGCCAATATCCAAAAGGATTGCGGCCGCTTAGATATTTTGATTAATAATGCCGGTATTACTAAGGACAATTTAATTCAAAGAATGTCGGCACAGGATTTTGAAGATGTGCTTAATGTTAATCTTAAAGGGGCTTTTTATTGCACTAAATTAGCCTATAAAATGATGAGCAAAGCCCGCTTTGGCCGTATCATTAATATGGCTAGTGTGGTGGGAATTAGCGGTAATATCGGCCAGGCAAATTATGCGGCATCTAAAGCCGGTTTAATAGCCTTAACCAAAACGGCAGCCCAAGAATATGGCCGCCGCAATATTACGGTAAATGCGATTGCTCCCGGTTTTATCGATACCGCTATGACGGCCGATTTGCCGTCCGAAATTAAAGAACAAATGCTGGCCAAAACAGCTTTAGCCCGTTTTGGCCAAGTAGAAGATATAGCCCAAGCCGCCTTATTTTTAGCAACTGCCGAATATATTACCGGCCATACCTTGGTAATAGACGGCGGCATGGCTATGTAACTTGTTAAACAAAGCAAGAAAGGGTATTAAAAATGGAACAAAATAGGCGAGTTGTTATAACCGGCTTAGGTGCGGTAAGCCCCCTAGGCAATGATACTGCTACAACTTGGCAAGGTTTAAAAAATGGCCAAAACGGCCTAAGCCCGATAGAAGGGTTTGTGGTTGGCGAGCAAAAAAATCGCTTGGCCGGCTTGGTTAAAATAAATGCTGCCGATTATTTGGCCGCATCCGAAACCCGCAAAATGGATAGGTTTACCATGTTGGCCGTAGTGGCTGCGATGGAAGCCTTAGCCGATAGCGGCATCACCGCCGATAACTGCGATTTAAATCGGGCAGCCGTGGTAGTTGCCACCGGTATCGGTGGTTTACCCACTATCGAAAAAGAATTTGCCAAAGGTACCGAAAAAGGCTTTGAGCGAATTTCGGCCTTATTTATACCGATGAGTATTGCCAATATGGCAGCAGGCCGTATTGCCATTATGAGCGGTTTTAAAAATTATTGTTATGCCCCGGTTACAGCCTGTGCCGGCGGCACTAATGCCCTAGGTGATGCTTTAAGGATGATTAGGCATGGTTATGCCGATATTGCCTTAAGCGGCGGCGCCGAAGGTTGTATCAGCCCCTTAACCGTAGGCGGTTTTGCTTCGATGAAAGCCTTATCGGAAAGCGAAGATCCTAATCGTGCTTCTATCCCCTTTGATGCCGAGCGTAGCGGTTTTATTATCGGCGAGGGTGCCGGCATTTTGATGCTGGAAGAATTAGAGCATGCTAAAAAGCGTGGTGCTAAAATCTATGGCGAAGTTACCGGCTATGGTGTTAGCTGTGATGCTTATCATATCACCGCTCCTGAGCCTAATAGCTTAGGTGGTATTGCCGCCATGGCCAATGCCTTGGCCGATGCCAAATTAAAGGCCGAAGCCATCGATTATATTAATGCCCATGGTACATCCACCCCCTTAAATGATAAAGGCGAAACCTTAGCTATCAAGCAAGTATTTGGCGAGCATAGCCGTAAATTGGCAGTAAGCTCTACCAAATCGATGATGGGTCATGCCTTGGGGGCTGCCGGTGCTTTAGAGGCTATTGCCTGCATTAAGGCTATCAATGATAGCTATGCGCCACCAACTATCAACTATAAAGTGGCCGATCCTGAATGCGATTTGGATTATGTGCCTAATCAAGGCCGTGCCATGCAGATTAAGCATGCCTTGTCCAATTCTTTGGGCTTTGGCGGCCATAATGCAACGATTATTTTATCGGCATATCAGGAGGCTTAATTATGGCTTTGGATATAGAGCAGATAAAAGCGATTATCCCTCATCGCTACCCCTTTTTGCTGGTGGATAGAATTGAAGAATTTAGTCCCGGCCAGATGGCTAAAGGTTATAAATGCGTATCGGCTAATGAGATGCAATTTTTGGGTCATTTTCCTAATAAAAGCATTTTTCCCGGCGTATTAATAGTAGAGGCTTTGGCGCAGGTAGGGGCAATAGCTATGTTAACTGCCGAGGAAAATAAAGGCAAGCTGGCCTTATTTGGCGGCATTAAACAGGCCAAGTTCCGCGAGCAAGTAGTGCCTGGCGATATTTTACATTTAGAAGCCGAAATTGTGCGTATGGTAGGCAATTCGGCCGGCATCGGCAAAGGTAAAGCTACTGTAAATGGCAAAACCGCTTGTGAAGCCGAATTTAGTTTTGCGCTAATTGATGGCTAGATAAATAAAAAAGTTAGGATGATTATATGCTGGAGCATTCTTTATCGGATATTTATACTAAATTAAAAATTACATTTTACCGGCGTATATTCAATCGCTTTGCCGAAAGGGAAGCAAGTCTAACTGCGGTAGAAACCTTTTGTGTAGAGGTTATTCATGCTTTAGGCAAGCCCACTATCAGTGAATTTGCCGATTTTGTGATGGTATCGCAAGCTAATGCTACATATAAGGTGCAAAGCTTGATTAATAAAGGCTATGTTATCAAAGAGCAAAGCCAAACCGATAGAAGAGAGTATCGGTTAATTGTAACCGAGAAGTTCTATCAATATTATGGCATGAGCCAGGATTATTTATTTGAGGTAGCAGGCAGGATTAAAGCACATTTTACAGATGAGGAATTACTTTTGCTGGATAGAATGATGACTACTATCAGCCAAGAGCTAATGCATGAAGTTGAATTGAAAAATGAATAAATTAAAAGGGGCTGTCGCAATAAAATTTTGCGCAGCTCCTTTT
>CAYJBP010000151.1:0-3042 GCA_964368605.1 uncultured Peptococcaceae bacterium
TGATTTCGAGTCAGCCCCGTTATGACCTCTTCGATACCGCTCCATATGATGTTGATTATATTTCAACCATATCATTATATCATATTTTTAATTGATTGACAAGATATTTTTAAATATCTTTTAAAATTATTTTTTTAAAACTATTCAAGCTTTCGTAAATAATATGTACTTTTTAATACATATTATTTATTGATGCATAGTGCCTTGCAAATCTGCCCAAAAGGTATTAACTTGCTCTTTTTCGGTTTGCATTTTACTAAAATCATTCTGCCACATGTTTATATCATTTAACTGCCTGCTCGACAAACTTTCTATATCGGTTCTTACCGACCATACTCCTTCTTGCAAATAAGGCTTTAGCCCTTCGCCTTGGCCGTCGGTTTCGCCCAATAGCCAGCGTATGAATAGTTTTGCCGTATTTATATTCTTTGCTCCGCCTGCTATCGAGATGCTATTGGCCGAATATACGCCGTCAACCGGGGTTAAGCCATAATCGGTAGCCACATTTAGGCCTATATCTACACGACGAATTTTACTGGATATCATAAAACCCAGAGGGGGATCGCTTTGGCCTGGGGCTCCGATAGCCTCAACTATCTCGTTCGAGCTGGTGGTGAAAATAAGGCCGTTTTCAACTAGTTTTTGCCAAAAAACATGGCCGGCATTAAGACCTTCGGGTAGGCTAAGTGGCTCTCCATATAAATCTAAATAGGCTTGTTCCATCGCTTGACTATTGTTGATTACGGCATAGAGCAGCCCGTATGCCGGATGCGAACGCAAGGGGCTATTCATATATACCTTGCCATACCATTGCGGCTCGGTTAGCTCCCACCAATTTTCAATAGGGCATTGCTCATATACTTCATTATTGTAAAATAATTGCTCCGCCTCGATAATAAAATATAATAAGTCCTGCTTAGAGCTATCAATTAGCTTTGGCTCAATATCCCAAGGGACATATGTATTGATGATTTTTTGCGGCAAAAGCTCATTAGTCAAGCGGCCATCATCATTAGATGCTACCACAATATCGCAGGCATAATTTTGATTTTGATAAGAATTAAGCAGCTTATCAATCATATCATAAACCCGCATATCATAAACCTCCACTGTAAGGCCTGGATATTCCTCCTCAAAAGAAGCCTTTACATCATAAATACGGGTGGTGATAGTGTATACAATCAAGGTGTCCTCGCTTAATGCTGCCTGATAAAGCTCCTCGGCCGTTTTTTGATCGTTTAGATTGGCCGCTTGTTGCCAATCATCAAGATAAGAATCCTGCTCTGATTGGGCAGTAGTGCAGGCGCTTAACACTAATATTAAATTAAGATATAGGATAAAGCTTAAACAGATTTTCATTGATTTGCCTCTTATAATTTAGATTCTATTTCTGCACCTAATCGGACAATATCCCATTGTTGCATATTGTCTAGATATGATTGCCAAACATTATCATCGTTGATATCTTTTTCGCCGCTGATAAAATCAATAAGCCAGCTATTAGCATAAGCGTATAACTGCTCGTAAATATATATATTTTCGGGCATTAAAATAGTTAACTGAGGTAATTGTTCCGGGGCTAAATAGTTTTCGTAAAGACGTGCTGCCCTGGCATCTAGGTATTCGCTTTGATTAACCTGATAACCTTTCCAAGCAACATGATCGGAATATTTAGTATTTGTGATATAAGGACCAATGGCCGCAATTTCCGAGCTATGTTGTAAAAAGTCCATGTTTGCTATCGATATCAAGGCAGGGTTGCCATTGATACTAATATCGCCAATTTTGGCATCTTCCCAGTCTACGCCTTTTTGGCCATAATGGCCGATTAAAAAGGCTTCATCACTACACATTAAGTCCATTAACTCAAATAGCTGCTCTTTTTGATCGGAATTACTTAAAACAATACCACCAGGTGATGGTAGCTTAGTGTATGCTAAAGATACCCCTTGCCTATCGGGGCCGGATAAAGGTTGCACCGCCATAAAACGGCTAATTAATTGCGGCGATTGCTCCAATAAAATATCCGATACCGATTGCGCCACAAATACGCCTACTAAATCACGAGGATCATTGCAAATCGCTATCAATTGTCGTTCGCTAAAGTCGAAATTTTGTTGCGGAAAAAGCCCTTCTTGATATAAATCATGCAAATAAATTAAGCCTTGCCGCCAATCGGGGTTGCTTGGTGCCCAAAAAACTTGGCCGTTTTCCTGCGCCCAATAATAATTATGAGGGTCGCAAATTGTAAAAGAATTAAGTAAAAAGTTGATAGCAGAGTTATGAGGAATCTGTTCGCTACTTAACAAAGGTGTGCCCTGCGGACAATTAGCCTTAAAAGCAGCCAGCACCTGCTTAAATTCATCAGTGTTAGTAGGTATTTGCAAGCCCAAGTCCTCAAGCCAAGCAATATTAATCCACATTGTTTGCCCTGGTTGAGCAAGCAAAGAATCGTCCAATGCCGGAAAATAATATATATCGCCATGGTTATCGCTTAATGTTGCTTGCAAATCATACTTTTTAAAATCAACAAAAGCCTGCTCAAGATAGGTTTCGTTTTTATTAAGCCAATCATTTAAGGCTATAATATTGCCATTTTGACCATATTGATGCAGCTCCTCAATTGCGGGCGCTGTATTGTCGGAAAATAAAACCGCATCAATTTGATGATAATCGCCCATAAATAAAATCTGTAAATATTCATCGGTATAAGTTTGCGAAATAAAACGAAACTCAATATTTAACCCCGTTTCGGCCTCAAGCCAGGATTTATAATATTCTTCATTAATATTGGAAAGCCTAGCCTCATAAGGGATGGCAATATGCACAGTATTAGCAGATAATACCTGTTCAGACTCATAATCGCAGGCGGCAAGCAGAATGATACTTGTCAATAAAATTGCTAAAAAAATCTTTAATTTGGCAGTTTTTATCATAATAACCTCTTGTAGCTAGCGTAAAAGGGCTTGAACTCGTTTTGGTTCGAGTCTTTTTACGCTAGGGTGGCCGATATAATCAGAACCGAAGTTGCATAACCTAAAA
>CAYJBP010000152.1:0-3015 GCA_964368605.1 uncultured Peptococcaceae bacterium
CCTAGGCTTTGCTTTCTTAAGCCTAGGTTTTGCTTTCTTAAGCCTAGGTTTTGCTAGTGGTTTGCTTTGTTTAGGGCACTTCATTTTTATTTGCACAGCAAATAAAAATAGCAGCTATCTTTCAATTTTATCAATTCTAGCTTCTGTTTTCTTCTTTGTTTTTTTTTGCTTCGCACCTTCATTTGCTTTTTTTTAGTAATTGAAAGATTTTAAGATCAAAAGATTAAAAGATTAAAAGATTAAAAGATTAAAAGATTAAAAGATTAAGACCTTTGCTTTTTGTAAAAAGCAAAAGCAAAAACTTTTAGACCATGCCCATGCACCATTCAACAAAAATGGCCACAATTACCACCAAGGCCGAAATGATAAAGCCATGCAACATCGGGGCATAACCTGCCTTTTTCATATCCTTTAACCTAGTGTTTAAGCCTATGGCCGCTAAGGCTGCTACCATTAAAAACTTGCTGACATCTTTGGCAAATAAAGAAATCTCCGCCGGGATAAGCCCATAGCTATTAATAAACGATAAACCTAGAAAACCCAGGATAAACCAAGGAAATATCGAGAGAAAATTTACCTTGCTAACAGCCTTTTCTTTTGCAGGATTAAGTCCATCTTTAGTTTTCGTAACCGTAGATAAATCCCCGATTTTATCCAATTGGCTCACTTCATATTTTTCAGCTTTTTGATTTAATTGATTAAAAGCAACACTGCACCGGGTCTCTTTATATTTAAGGCGAATATTAATATAGGCAAAGACCAGCACCGTGGGGATAATCGTTAAGGTACGGGTTAGCTTAACCATAGTGGCAAAATCGCCTGCTGCCTCGCTATAAGCATAAGAGGCGGCAACCACGCTGGATGTATCATTAACGGCCGTGCCTGCCCATAAGCCATAGGCCATATCGCTTAAACCCAGCCAATGACCCATAAAGGGAAAAGCCACAATCATCAGCATGTCAAAAATAAAAGTGGCCGATATCGCATAGGCAATATCTTTGTCTTCGGCATCGATAACCGGGGCGATAGCGGCAATGGCTGAACCACCGCAAATGCCTGTACCTGCGGAAATCAAATTAGATAATTTCCAATCCAGGCCTAAAGCCTTACCAATAAAATAACCACCGCCAAAGCAGGTTAAAAGCGTAAAAATCATAACAGCCAAGGATAATGCCCCCACTGTTAAAATAGTTTGGATGCTTAACGATGTTCCTAAAAGAATAATTGCAAACTTAAGAATTTTTTTAGAGGTAAATTTTAGGCCATCTTTAAAAATGCTAATATCAAAAAAGCTATTGATTATCATCCCAATAAACAGGGCAATTACCGATGCGCCAATTAGGTGAATCGGCAATAATCCCTCAATAAATCCGGCAATTGCGGCAATCATAATTGCTAAGGCAATTCCCGGTAGAACATTGATTATTTTTTTAAACATTTTTTATGCTCCCTTTTTTTTCTTGATTTTAACATAAAAATGTAATAAAATAAAATAATCATTTATTATGTATTGATAAATTATATTTATCAAAAGGGAGTTTATTATGTTAGATAATCGAATTTATACTTTTTTGGAATTATCAAGTATTATGAATTATCATAAAGCCGCCGAAAACTTAAATATGACTCAGCCGGCAGTTAGCCAGCATATTAGGTATTTAGAAAATTTTTATCAATGTAAATTATTTGTTTATACTAATCGTAAACTGCAAAAAACCAAGCAGGGGCTAGAGCTGGAAAGATATGCCCGTAAAATTATAGCCTTGGATTTAGCCGCCAAAGAGCAGTTAGCAAAAAAGGAAAAATTACAAATTAATATTGGTGCTACCAAAACAATTGGCGATTATACCCTCAATTCCGTTATTGGCAAACTTATTTTGCATAGGGAATATGAGCTTAATTTTATAATAGATAATACCGAAAACCTGCTTAATAAGCTTAATCATTTTGAGCTGGACTTATTACTGCTAGAGGGGCATGTAGATAAGGAAAAGTATTTGCATGCTAAAATGTCGGAGCAGGAAATGATTGGTATTTGCGCTCTAGATCATCCATTTGCCTTTAAAGAGATTGATTTACCGCAAATTTTAGAGCAAAATATTATTTTGAGAGAGCAAGGATCGGGAACCCGCAATATATTAGAGAATTTTTTGCTAAATCATGGTTATTCGCTGGCCGCTTTTAGGAATAAATCGATAATCAGCAGCAATAAAATTATCGAAAATATCATAAAAGATAATTTGGCAATTTCTTTTGTTTATGAAGTTATCCAAAAGCAAAATCCCAATTTGGCCTATTTTAGGATTGCCGGCAAGCGAATTTGGCATGAATTTAATTTTGTGTTCTTAAATGCCGATAAAGCGCAGGGAATTATTGATTTAATTGGTGTGGATGAGTAAACTTAAAAGTTTTAATCAATTTTTTGCAAAAAATTGCGGGGCTTGGGGCAGCGCCCCAAGGTCTTAAACAGGTTTTAAGCCAATGCCAAAACAGCCCACAATATCAAGCCAAAAACCAATAACCGCCATATGCCAAAAAAAGGGACTATCGCAAATAGTTTCCTTTACGATAGCCCCTATCTTTAAGCTATATAAAATTTAAACAATAGCCAAAATAGTTAAAGCACTAATACCGGGCAAGCCAAGCAGGGCGCTAATCCCAACCGTAAAGCCATTTAAGGGCAAAAGGATTTGTCCTTGGCCAAAACCCAAATTAAGCAGGCTAAGTAAGCCTAAGCCTAAGGCTGTATTAACTAATAAATAAATCCCCAGTTTGGCCATTTTAAATGGGCTAAGGCTAAAGCCTAAAACAATAATCAAGCCAATAGCCAATAATAATAAAATCTGCCATATTGCCATGCTTTCACCTCCTAATTGATTATATGCAAAAAAAAGTCGGCTATGCCTTAAGGATTTAATTTATTAATAGAAGAGTTAGAGAAAGGCTTTAAAAATAGCAAAATTTATGATATAATAATTGCAAAGCAATTATTATATTGCTTTATTAAACTTGCCG
>CAYJBP010000153.1:0-2910 GCA_964368605.1 uncultured Peptococcaceae bacterium
CCGTCGCCAGTGCCGGTGCCGTCACCAGTGCCGTGGCCGTCACCAGTGCCGTTGCCGTCACCAGTGCCGGTGCCGTCACCAGTGCCGTTGCCGTCGCCAGTGCCGTTGCCGTCGCCAGTGCCGTTGCCGTCACCAGTGCCGTTGCCGCCAGTACCGTCGCCACCGCCAGTGCCGTCGCCAGTGCCATCGCCACCGCCGTCGCCGCTATTGGGGGCATTAGCTAAATTGCCTAAATCACCGCCATTGGTTTGAGCGCTGGCAGGCATTGGGCTAAATATGGTCAACAGCATAACCATAATTAATAGGCTTGCATAAAAACGCTTAAATTTGAAGTTCATTTTCATTCCTCCTAGATTTTTAATTTATATTAAGTAGCTTTACTACCTATTACCTATACTAATCAATTCTTTACTTCTAACTTTAGGTTTGGCCTATTATATATCCGCCATCTTGGCGATAATTACCGTGCGGCCATTATCGGCATGATAGCTACATGTAGATAAAGTTATTAATTTATCTTGGTCGGTGATAGCCTCTTCTAATTGATGCACCGACATAGCTTCTATGGTTTGGCTAAATATATTAACATCATCATCCGCCCAATTTAGATAATTATAAAATTGAAAATGGCCATTGCCAATGGTCACATCGGCCAAAAATACGGCAATTATCTCGAATTTATAGTTTTGTTGGGGGGTATAAAAATCAATGTACTTATGATTATTATAATAGGAAGGGTCGAGATAGTTTTCTAAAGTGCCAAACATAGTATCGTTTTGTAAATTATGGGCATGAATAATTAAATTATCAGAAAGAGGATTAATACTGCCCCCTTCGCCCACAAAAGGTACGCCGCTATTAGAACTTTCTTTATTAATATCACGCCGCAGATAATACTCGATATCATCAGGGGTAAACATAACCGGGTAATCGATAACCGTATCCGCAATCGAAATCCAGGCTTGAATATCGGGGTTAATTCGGTTTAAGGCTGCAAAGTCGATAATCGGCGGCTCAAGCGGTGGCTCGGTAAGAGTATCATCCATAGCAACCACTGGCGTTGAACTTGGCTCGGGGCTAGCTATTGTTACCTGCTCTTTTAAGGCCGCCAGCTCAGCAAATATCTGCGCTTCTGCTTGCTGCTGCATATACTCCTTGCCTGCTAAAACAAAAAAAATCAATGATCCTAATAGTAAAACACCAACTATAATTTTGCGTATCAATCACACACCCCCTTTAATTATAACTGCCGCTAAGAATTTTTGCCCATTTTGTGGCTTTATTCACTACATACATAAATGGGACTTGTTAACTATAACATAGATACGGTTACAGTTTGGTTACATTTTGCACATATTTGCATTTATTTTTGAAAATCATTTTACTTTTTGCTTTCTTGTTTGGATATTAACCCCAAAAAAACAAATTATTAATTTATAGTAGCAAAAAGCAGTAGTGTTTAAGTTGCAAAACCCTACTGCTTTACCCTAAATATTTAATTGCTTTACCCTAAATATTTAATTGCTTTTAAATGGCTTTTATGGTATCAGCCGTTTTTGTTTAATATCCGCCATAAATCAAAGCATCAAATAACCTTAAAGAAGTGATTATTGATTGCTCACGAGTATAATATGTTTGCGGCGAAAACTTATTATCGCCAACACCGCCCATAATACCATGGCTGGCCACAAAATTAACGGCAGGCATTGCCCAAGCGCCAATATTTGCCTTATCGCTAAAATCAGGTATATTTTGACCATTGGCCGTAAATTCAAAGAAAGCGGCGGCATTTCTTAACATGGCTGCCGCCTCTTGGCGGGTTATGGGATTACTTGGCCTAAAGGTACCATCTTCAAAGCCGTTTACTATGCCCAAGCCATAGGCTATATCAATATCATAATAGCTACCGTCTGCGGCATCGCTAAAGGGAACATCTGCTAAATCTATACCATAAGCATTAGGCAAATCTGTTGAATAGAGGCCTGTTTTATGTTGAATCATCGTTACGATTAAAGAGCAAAATTCGGCACGGGTAATATTGCTTTGATAATCGCTTTGCAAGCTGGGTAAAACCAAGCCGGAAAATATGGCTTCGTTTACTTCATCGGCGGCCCAGGCAGAAACCCCAACAGCGCCACCGGGAGGAGGCGCTTCGCCGCCTTCTTTAATTACGGTAACGGTATACTCATAAGGGTAGAATATAATATCGCTGGTATATAAACCGGCGCCCAGCCATAATGTATAATCACCTGCGGCTAAGCTAACTTGCTTAGAATACCAAGGGCTGGTTACGCCATCATGAAATAATGATTCATCAATTACCCAGCCGGAAAGGCTAACATCGCTATTATCAATAACGATTACGGTCATGCCGGGAGGCAATTCGCCTTGATACTGTACCTCTACTTGAATTACCGAAGTTTCGTCAAGGCTAAAAACAAAGTGATCATCATCACCATTAACATTGTCGGGGTTAAAACTACCGGTATAGGGCTGGTTTAGCTCAATCGGCGTGGCAGAAGCCATATCATTATTAGGCTCAACCTCGTTCATGGCGGCAAAGGCCTGGCTACTAAACATTAAAATCAGGATGGCTACCAAAATAATTGTTTTGAACATGTGTTTTTTCATATGCTACCTCCTAAATTTTTTATAGATACTTGTAACAATTATACCATAAATATAAACAAAAGAAAAGATTTTTTTTATTATTATTGGCAGCAATCTATTATTAACTTTTAACTTTTAGTTAGCTAATTTATGGGCAAGTTTATTATTTTGGCAAAAAAAACACCAAAGTGTCAATTTTGACACTTTCAAGCTATTTTATGATACTCTACATTATAATATAAAAATAAGCACGCGCCCATAATCCGAACCCACCCTGGCGGGGCTCTTTGCCCACCTAGC
>CAYJBP010000154.1:0-2893 GCA_964368605.1 uncultured Peptococcaceae bacterium
ATAGTAATAAAATTAAAATAAATCAACAATTATCTTACCGCTAACACTTTCCAATTCCAGGTTGGGATTAGCGCTATTTTCATATCTATAGCCCATATTATTATTATGATATTTTACTTGGCCAAAACTGGTAGCAGCAATGGCAGTTTCGGCTGTTTGCAGCTCAATTTGGCCGGAAACGGTAGCGATTTTGCCCACCATATTTTCCGATTTTACCAAGCAATCGCCGGCTACGGAATCTAAATCAAGCTCGGCAATATTGCCACTTATCATAATATCTTCGCTAGTGCTTTTGGCGCTAAGCATAGCTATAGAGCTATTTTCCACCTCGATTTCTCCGGAGATAGTAATTAGGCTTACTTGCTCCATCTGCCCGATATCGCTATAAATATCGCCGGCTACGGTTTTGATATCAACGGTTTCTAAGGCTGTATCGGCAGGTATGGTTATCGTGATAAAAAAATCTCCATAATCCACCTCAAATTCAAAATTATAGCCGGTATCGAAGTATAAAACTCCGTCTTTAACTTCTAAAATATCGATATGCTCTTTTTCATGCAAATTATAGCTTACTGCATAATCTTCGCCGCTTACTATTTTAATATCCGGCGAAATAGCATCGATATCGATTGAAGTAAAATCGCTTAAACTTTGCTGATTGCTTGCAACTTCGGCAGTTGTCGCCATTTGCGGCTCGTGATTTATGCCCAAGCCTAAAAATGCACCGATTGCTAAAGTTAAAGCCGAGATACTCGAAATAATTGCTGTTTTGATCATGATAAATTCCTCCGTTTGTTTGTTTTTTTTACTTGATGAACTCATTATAACAGACAAATTTAAAAATCCCTTTAGCTTTTCCGCAAGGAAGCCAAAAGGATTTTTAAAGAAATTCGAAAGAAATATTATTTTAGAGGGATTAAGACTTTAGCCGTAAATATTTGTTGCTCAAATGCAAGGCTTAAATCGGCATCAAAGGTTTTTAATAGCTCGATAACGATAGATAGCCCCAAGCCGGAAGAATTATCGCTGCGGCTTTCTTCGGCTTTATACATTCTTTGGCTTAAGAGGTGGATTTTAGCACTTAAATCATCATCGGTTTTGTTGGCAATGCTAATAATGGCTTGATTTTCTTCGATATAGCTGCTGATGATAATATCAGCAGCGGCCGATTTATACTTTTCGGCATTATCAATTAAATTGCCGATAGCCCTTTGAAAATGATTAAGATCGACCTCAATCATAAGCGGCTTGCTGTCTATATGCAGCTTAAACTCGCTTTCTCTTAATTCGCAAACCTGCCTTAAAATAGTGTTAAGATTATAGGTTTGCAAATCAAGCGGCAAATCATGGCTGATTAATTTGCTATATAAAAACAAATCTTCAATCAGCTTTTTAAGCCTTGTCGTGTTTTTTTGAGCGATATGGGCATAATTGTTCAGCTCATCTTGCCCTTGGCTTTGGCTTAAAATCAATTCTAAATAGCCGCTAATCGAAGTAAGCGGCGTACGGATATCATGGGCTAAATTGGTTATAAAGGCTCTTTTATTGATTTCCTCTTGCTGCTCTTGGCTATTTTTTTGATAAATAGTTTCGCCCATCGCATTGATATTTTGGGCTAAATCGCTAAGCTCTTTTTCGGCTTGCAATTCAATTTTATGCTGCAAATCATCGTGGGCGATAATGCTTATACCTTGCTCAATAGTTTTAATTTTAGCGATAAGCTTGCTAATCTCTTTTAAAATTAAAATCAAAAACAAAGCCAGCGAGCCAATTGTGGCTAGGCTAAAATAAGTCATATAACTGTGGCGGATAAAGTTGGAAATTAAGAGCAGCGAACCATCGCTAGCGGCAAATTTAATGGGGTAGATAAAATAGGTATCATTGATGGCACTGGCATTATCGGTTGTGGTATATTGTTCGCTTGAGCTTAAAAAATGGAGGGTATAGCCATAATTGCTCCATAAATCGGCAATATCTTGGGCTTGGGCAAAGCTTAAATTTTGCTCAGCGATTCTTAATTGAATTTCGGCTACCAGTTGATCGGTTTGCTGTTTTTGTTCTTCATTATTAATATCTAAGATATTTAAAAGGATAAAATCGGCCGAAAATGCCAAAATGGCAAAGAGGCCGATGCTTACTAGCAAGGCTAAAACAACCCGGCCGGGCATGGTAAAATAAAGCGAGCGGCTTTTATTTTTAATCGACACGATAACCAACTCCCCAAACCGTTTTGATATATTGCGGTTCTTTTAAATCATCGCCGATTTTTTTACGCAAATTGCGAACATGCACCGAAACGGTGCTTTCGGCATTTAAAACGCTATCATCTTGCCAAACATAATTATAAATTTGCTCCAAGCTAAAAGCCTTGCCCCGATTTTTTAAAAACATTTCCAAAATGGCAAACTCGGTTTTGGTTAATTTGATAAGTTGCCCCTCTTGATATACGGTGCGAGCTTTAAGGTTGATAACAAGGTTAAAAAAATTGATTTCCTCACCGGCTATTGGAGCATTAAGCGGCTGATTATAGGATTTATAGCGACGTAAATTGGCCTTTACCCTGGCGATTAAATCGATAAGGCTAAAGGGCTTAACTATATAATCATCGGCACCGGAGGCAAAGCCTATCATTTTATCGGCATCTTCGGCCTTGGCTGTTAAAAAGATAATCGGCATTTGATATTTTTCCCGAATTTTAAGGCAGGTTTCCAAACCGTTTAGCTTGGGCATCATCGTATCTAAAATTACCAAATCAATTTGCTCGTCAATCAGATTTAGAGCGGCTAAGCCATCGGCGGCTTCGATAACCTCAAAATTTTCGGTTTTTAGATAGAGGCTGATTAAGTTTCTAATATCGCTATCATCGTCTACCACCAGTATTTTCATATTGCAG
>CAYJBP010000155.1:0-2817 GCA_964368605.1 uncultured Peptococcaceae bacterium
CAAGTGCCGGCAGCTAGCTCCGGCCAATACTTTGATATTGCCGAATTTTATCGGGATAATTATCAAAGCCTATATAATAATTTTGCCGATTTATTGCTTAAAGTAAATTGTTACTATGATTTTAAGGTTCTAGGCGCGGCCGAAGACGGCTGGCAATTAAACCCTAAGCCTGCACTTTTGCGCCAGCAGATAATAAGCTGCGCCCGAGATAAAACCCACCTCAATATTATCAGCGCTGCTGATAATTGCATGTTTATTGTGTGCGGTGATGATTTATATTTGCAGGTTTATAATCCCGATTTAAAGCTGCTTAATTTGCTAAACTTGCTTAGCCAAGCTCAGGGCTTATTTTTGCGCAAAGCTGCCGAGTACGATATTCATGATCAAATTGCTGCCGAGCTTTTAAATGATAAATCGGTGGCAGCCTTAGTCTGGCTCTTAGAAAAAGGCCGAGAGCTAGAGTTTAGCTATAATGGCGGTGATTATTTTATTACCAAAAGCAATTCAGAGGCTGCCATATCGCTTTGGGCAGGGGGTAAAGACGAGCAAGCTTTTAGCTCTGCCGATGATTTATGGCAATTTGCCGAAATTGATAATCAAAAACTACAGCTTATTTGGCCACAAGTTGAAATAAAATTTTTGTATTAAAGGAGCACAATAAAATGAGCGAAAACTATCTTAATCTTTCAATCGCTAATTTGGATAGCGAGCATCTATGTTGTGCTATCGCCGATAAAAAGCATCAAGCCGGGGTAAGGGCTAAAAAGGATTGGCTAAAAGAGCGCCTGGCCGAAGGGCATACCTTTCGCAAGCTTGATGCCAAGGGCAAGGTTTTTATCGAGTACGCACCTTTGGAAACGGCTTGGACACCTATTGAAGGGGCTAATTTTATCTATATTTATTGCTTGTGGGTATCCGGCTCGTTTAAAGGTCAGGGACATGCTAAGGATTTGCTTAAATATTGTCTTAATGATGCTAAGTCCCAAGGCAAAGCCGGTGTTTGCATTTTAAGCTCCAAGAAGAAAAAGCCCTTTTTAGCCGAAAAGAAATTCCTGCTAAAAATGGGCTTTGAAGTGGTCGATAATGTGGGAGAATATGAGTTATTGAGCATATCTTTTGCCGAACAAAAACCACAAATTGCCGCAACCGCTAAAGAAATGAGCATACCCGACCAAGACTTGACTATCTATTATAGCTGCCAATGCCCGTATATCCCTAACTGCATTGAGCAGGTACAGGCTTATTGCACGGCCAATACTATTCCCCTAAACCTAATTGCGGTGGATAGCTTGGCAAAAGCCAAGGCTGTACCGGCTATTTTCAATAATTGGGCGGTATTTTATCGAGGCAAATTTGTAACGGTGCATTTGCTTAATGAAGGTTTTTTAAAGAAGTTGTTGGCGAAATAGGGTTTTTCAAACTGTTAATCCGAAGAAATACTCTTTCAAAGCAATATCTTAACCTTATTTTTACGGCAATAATTACCGAAAATAATGAGGGTAATTATACTATCTAAGGCTATTCCTATCCCAAACATCAAAGCGATACTTGTTAGCGTTGGGGTATAGATATCGAGCAAATAGAGCATAAATGCCGCTCCATAATAGCAGATATTGACGATAAGCGATTGATATAGCATCAGATCGGTTCGGCCGAGGCCGTAAAAAATGCTGTCTATGATATTATTGTAGGCAAAAAGGATATAAAAACCTAAAAGCAAAATAATAAGTGTAAAAATTTCACTAGGATTTTGTACTCCCATGACGCTCGCCAAAAACGGCTGCCAAAGTGGAATCGAAATAAGCCAAGCAATAATTATAATCGTTGTTAGGGCGAAATAGGCTTTGATTTTGCTCTTATCTAGGGCTTTATCTTCGCCGATATTGCGTTTGATCAGTTCGCCAAGTTGTAAGACGGGGAGCAATAGCCAGCCCCAAATAAAGCTATTGGCCAGCCAGTAAGTATCTTGTTCGGCAATTACATTAATCATACGAATAATCATCACCATAAAGGCTAGATTGCGGATTAGCGATTCGATCCCGGACATAATACCAACTTTAGTAAAGCCCTTTAACCAAGTAAAGTTGAGCTTGTTTTTGGAAAATATATTTATCCCAACTTTGCGCAATAGCATCAGCGCTAAGATAAAAAGCGATAAGTTTACTATTATATTAGTAATGGCAATTCCATTGACTCCCAGATTTAAGGATAGGGGCAGGGTGGACAGAAAAAACAAATCAAAGAGGATAGTTAAAACTAGCTGGGCAATTAAGAGCAGGTAAAGGCTTAGTTTACTGGCCATAGTTATCAGTGTGACCAGGGCAATGCGAAGCAGTATCTCGAATATTTTAGCGATGCTCTCTAGGCGAATAAAGCTGATTGTTGCCTCAATCAGCTCGGCATTTTGGGCCATGAGCAGCACTAGCGGCTCGGTGAAGATGATTAAAATTACAGCTAAAATTATGTTTATGGTAAATGCTACTATCAAGCCTGTTTTGGTTCTGTTTTCAAGTTCGATTTTATTGACTAAAACCGCTCCGGTAAAAAAGAATAGCGGTAATATTAGCGCTTCGGAGCTAACTTCATAGATTAAATTAAGCCATATAAGTTGGCTTGCGATATTAAAGCCATAATCTGATGGCAACCCCGAGAGCAAAAATATGCGTATGGTATTGTAAAGCGTAGGCAAAAAGGCCATTAGAAGCAAGGCTAAGTAGAGTTTGTAGTTTAGATTTTTAAGCGAAAAGATAATATTATTGAGCAACTATCTGCACCCCCTTTTTAGATAATAATAAAGTAAAAGTCTTGAGAGTGCAA
>CAYJBP010000156.1:0-2744 GCA_964368605.1 uncultured Peptococcaceae bacterium
AGGATAAAAAATCAAAAAAAGAGCTATCGCAAATAAAATTGCAATAGCCCTTTTTAATAATAATTATAAATTTATCCGAACAGGGTTAAGAATACACCGGCGGCTACGGCAGTACCGATAACACCGGCCACATTCGGCCCCATGGCATGCATTAAGAGCCAGTTGGTCTTATCCTCTTCTTGACCCATCTTTTGTACAACACGGGCGGCCATCGGTACGGCCGATACCCCAGCTGCACCAATTAAAGGATTGATCTTTTCCTTTAAGAATAAGTTCATAATCTTGGCAATTAATACGCCACCACCGGTACCACCGGCAAAGGCAAAGCAGCCTAAGAAGAATATTGATAAAGTTTCCGGAGTGAGGAAGGTTGTACCATTGGTGGTAGCACCTACCGAAACACCAAGTAAAATTGTAACAATATTCATCAAAGCATTTTGGGCGGTATCGGAAAGACGATCGGTAACGCCACATTCTTTGAATAAATTACCTAGCATCAACATACCAATTAAGGCTGTTGCATCCGGCACAAAGAATGATACCACCAAGGTTGTAATAATCGGGAAAACAATTTTGGTAGTTTTGCTTACCGGCTTTAGCTGGGTCATCCTGCGCATCCGCTCTTTTTTGGTGGTAAATAAACGTGCCACCGGCGGAATAATAATCGGCACTAAGGCCATATAAGAATAAGCGGCAACCGCAATAGCACCTAATAATTCGGGGGCTAATTTGGTGGCCAAAAAGATAGCGGTAGGGCCATCAGCACCACCGATAATACCAATCGAGGCAGCCTGTTGAGGGGTAAAATTAACACCCGGCACAAAATCATTAAGCAATAAAGCGCCCCAAAAGGTGATAAATACGCCCAACTGGGCAGCAGCACCTAAAAGCAAAGTTTTAGGATTTGCAATCAAAGGGCCAAAGTCGGTCATCGCACCAACACCCATAAAGATTAAGGGTGGGAAAATACCTAAATGGTCGCCTTGATATAAATAATAAATAACGCCACCAATCGACTCCATCAGTAAACCACCATGAGCGGTATCTACCATAGGAGTAACACCATCGGCCATAAATTGATATACAGGCGGATCCATAACCCCACTAATCGGGATATTGGCCAGCATCATACCAAAGGCAATCGGTACCAATAATAAAGGCTCGAAACCTCGTTTAATGGCTAAGTATAAGAGCAGTAAAGATATTAAAATCATAATCCCGTTTAATGGATTAAAATTAGCAAAGCCTGTACTTTGGAAAAAGTCCAATAATGATTGGAGTATATCCATTTCTTAACCTCCTTTTTTATTTAACTGTTTTAAACGTCTTAAAGGGAGATTAAGGCATCACCGCTTTGAACAGTAGAGCCTACCGATACATGTAAAGCGCTAATTACACCATCGGCCTCGGCAGTGATATCATTTTCCATTTTCATAGCTTCTAATACTAATAAAACATCGCCGGCTTTAACAGCTTGGCCAATTGCTACATTTACCTTTAAAACAGTGCCGGGCAAGGGGCTAACAATAGCATTGCCGGAAGGAGCAGCAGCAGGTGCAGCGGCAGGTGCCGGAGCAGGTGCAGCAGCAGGAGCAGGAGCAGGAGCAGCAGGTGCAGCCGGTGCAGCAGCAACAGGTGCGGCAGCAGCAGGAGCTTGAGCACCACCAATTTCTTCTACTTCAACAGAAAACATTTCACCATTAACGGTAACATTATACTTCTTCATAATTTGCCTCCTAATTTATAGATAAGTTTGTCGGGTATTTATGATATCAATAGTGCCGCTATCGGCCCAACCATGACGATTAGTATTGCCACGTCTAATTGCCGTAAAACGCAAATTAGCCAAGGGAACATCGCTTTGCATGCTGATTGCTGCCATAATTGCGGCTACCGTTTTGGGTTCTAGGCCATTAGCTTTGGCCACTTGTTCGATAACCGGGATAGCTGCAACAGGGGCAGGAGCAGGGGCCGGTGCTTGCTTAGCAGCTTTTTTAGCCTCGGCACGGGGGATAAGCCAACCATCGATAATTTTGGTTAAAATGGCTGTAATAATAGCCAACATAATTAAGATGGTAAAAACCACGCCCATACCTATGGCTGTAGTTTCAATTCCGATATTTAAACTTTCCATTTAGTCGCCTCCTATATTAATGATTAAAGCGGCACATTGCCATGCTTTTTACCGGGGCGAGACTCTTTTTTAGTGATCAAAGAGTCGAGTGCTTTAATCAAGTAATAACGGGTTTGCTCAGGCTCGATTACCATATCCACTAAGCCCCTGGCCGCAGCGCAGTAAGGATTAGAGAATTTTTCATCGTATTCGGCTATTTTTTCCTGCCTTTTGGCTTGGGGGTTTTCGGCACTATCGATATCCTTACGGAAAACGATATTGGCAGCACCCTGGGCACCCATAACCGCAATTTGGGCAGTAGGCCAAGCAATGGCCATATCGGCACCTAATGATTTAGCACACATAGCCAAATAAGCGCCGCCATAAGCTTTACGGGTAATTACCGTTAATTTTGGCACAGTGGCTTCCGAATAAGCATAAAGCAATTTAGCACCATGACGAATAATGCCGCCATGCTCTTGCGCAACACCGGGCAAATAGCCGGGGGTATCCACAAAGGTAAGTAAGGGAATACCAAAGGAATCGCAAAAACGAATAAAACGAGCAGCTTTATCAGAGCAATCGATATCCAAGCAGCCGGCCATAGCCTTAGGCTGATTGGCAATAATAC
>CAYJBP010000157.1:0-2742 GCA_964368605.1 uncultured Peptococcaceae bacterium
TGGGGATTTTAGCAATAGCCTTATTAAGTGCCTGCGGTTCGGAAGAGCCCAGCAATATTAGCGAAGTTGCTCCGGAAGTAGAAGAAACCGAAGAGCCTGCCCCTGCCGAGGATGCAGCCGAAGTAGCCCAAGAAATGACCTTTGTTTTATCTAATTTACCCGATGGCTTAGATCCATCCGTAACCAATAATTCTTTCTCGAAATATGTTCTTTATAACTGCTTCGAGGGTCTTGTAACCTATGATGCCAGCGGTACTATTGTACCCGGTTCTGCCGAAAGCTGGACAATTAGCGAAGATGGCACCATATACACCTTTACTTTACGTGAAGGCTTAAAGTGGAGCGATGGTTCGCCTTTAACCGCCGAAGATTTTGTTTATACCATTCAAAGGGTATTAACTCCCGAAACCACTGCTGAGTATTTAAGCATGGTTGCCGATTATGTGGTTAATGCGCAAGAGTTTTATGATGGTACTGCCACCGCCGAAGAGTTGGGCGTAAAAGCTTTAGATGCCCAAACTTTAGAAATTACTATTAAACAACCCACTTCTTTTTATATCGATTTATTAAGCATGTGGGTATATAGCCCTGTGCAAAAAGCCACCATCGATACTAATGGCGATGCTTGGAGCACCGCTGCCGAAACCTATGTAGGCAATGGTCCTTTTAAAGTTACCGGCATGAGCATGAGCGAAAGCGTTATTTTAGAGAAAAATGAGCATTACTGGGATGCCGAAAATATTAGCCTGGAAAAATTAACTTTCCGCTATGTTTTAGATCCTTCCACCGCCTTAACCGCCTATGAAACCGGCGAAGTTGACGGTATTGTTACTATTCCGGTTAATGACTATGCTCGTCTAAGAGCCGAAGATGCCGGCGTACAGGTTTATCCCAGCTATGGTACTGTTTATTATCTATTAAATAATGGTCAAGCGCCTTATGATGATCCTTTAGTGCGTCAAGCCTTAAACTTGGCTATCGATCGCCAAACCATTATCGATAATGTGGTACAAATTGATGCCCAGCCTGCCTATAGCTTTATTTCGCCCGGTTATAGTGTAGATGGCGTAGATATTATGGCCGAGCGTCCTACCTATGGTTTATCTAATACCGCCAATGTTGAGGCCGCCCAAGCAGCTTTAGCCGAAGCCGGCTATCCTAATGGCGAAGGTTTCCCCACCTTACAACTTTCCTATTATGCCGATGATATCGTAAAATTGGTTGTTGAAGCCATGGCCGAAATGTTCGAAAATAACTTAAATATCGAAGTAGAAATCAGCTCTAATGACTGGGCCATCTTCTATTCCGATGTTCAGGCCGGCAATTATCAAGTAGCCGCCATGGGTTGGAGTGCCGATTATCTTAATCCGATGACATTCTTACCTTTAGCCAAAACCGGCGATTCTACCAATGTTACCTTCTATAGCAATCCGGAATATGATGCTTTGGTAGAGCAAATTATGGCCGCCACCGATCCGGCAGAAGCCGCCCGCCTAACCTTAGAAGCCGATGCTATAGCCTCTAATGATTATGTAATGCTCCCCTTATATTATAAATCCAATACCTTATTAATGAAAGACTATGTTGATGGTTACTATATGAATTCTACCGGTGCCTTGCTCTTTAAAGATACCAATATCGGTGCCAAATAATTTTTGATTTATTAGCCAAAGGCCGCTGTTTTTCTTAACCAAAAGCAGCGGCCTTTTTATAAAGCAAGCACCGGCCAAAACTGGGATGATATAAATAATTATCATCTATCGATAGATACTTCCGAAACAGATATAAAAAAAGCGGTAGAGATAATAATCTGCACCCTAAATAAAAAATAAGGACAAAAAAAGTAAAAGGTTTTTTGGTTCTTTTTTCCTTAAAAAAAGAACGCCTTTAAATACTAAGGAATAAGAAAAATTTTTTTAAAAAATAGTGATTTAACCCTTGACAAAATGCAAATTTTTTGGCATAATATCCTAGTGGGCATTAACTTGCACCCAAAAATAGATGGCGGTGTAGCTCAGTTGGCCAGAGCAGTCGGTTCATACCCGGCCTGTCACTGGTTCGAATCCAGTCACCGCCACCAAAATAAAACAACATTCCTTTGGAATGTTGTTTTATTTTGGTGGAGCAGCTTAATCCCTGATTAAATATGAGTTTGGTTGATTGTTGTTAGTTTTTACGGTTTGAGCTAATTTATCTTTAGACTCGCTGCTTTTTATCCGCTGCGCTCAACGCAAGGGGGGCAAGCCCCCCTTGCCATCCCCCCTCGTGATATGCATGGTTTTTGTTCAAGGTCAAGAGGTCAAACTGACGATGGCTGCTACAACACTACCAACACCCTTTATGGATGCTGGTAGTGTTGTTTTATTTTGGTGGAGCAGCTTAATCCCTGATTAAATATGAGTTTGGTTGATTGTTGTTAGTTTTTACGGTTTGAGCTAATTTATCTTTAGACTCGCTGCTTTTTATCCGCTGCGCTCAACGCAAGGGGGGCAAGCCCCCCTTGCCATCCCCCCTCGTGATATGCATGGTTTTTGTTCAAGGTCAAGAGGTCAAACTGACGATGGCTGCTACAACACTACCAACACCCTTTATGGATGCTGGTAGTGTTGTTTTATTTTGGTGGAGCAGCTTAATCCCTGATTAATAGCCCACAACCCAACTAACAACCAGCAGCAAAAGATTAAAATAATCCAGCTAGCAATAGGTAACAATAACCCAAACAGCGGAATGGTCAAGACCATT
>CAYJBP010000158.1:0-2735 GCA_964368605.1 uncultured Peptococcaceae bacterium
ATGGCTGCGATGTGCGCCTTTACTTTTTAACCGATCCCGATATTTTCCGCAGCGATTCTTTAATGAATTGGCAAATACTTAAAAACATGGGCATTTCCGGATATTGGTTAACCGAAGGCAATCGCCTAAATGTAGCAAAAATGGCACTATTTAGCTCAGATTTAGCCATCGATGCTATTTTTGGCACCGGCTTAAATGATGATATTAGCGGCACTTCTTTAGCCGTGATTAATGTGCTTAATGAATGTGGCAAACCAATTATTTCTTGCGATATTCCTTCCGGGCTTTCGGCCGAAACCGGCTTACCTTTAGGGGTTGCCGTTAAGGCCAGCAGCACCGTTACCTTTGGTTTTTGCAAGCAAGGGCTGATTATGCCCCATGCCAAGCCATATGTGGGTAAATTGATAGTTGATAATATCTCGTTACCTGCTCAAATTGGCGAAAGTTTAGGCACTAAAAGGGAATTGATTAATGCCGAGTTTTGCTCTCGCTGGCTTAAAAAGCGTGATCAAGAAGGCTCTAAGGGCGATTATGGCCATGTTTTACTTTTGGCCGGCAGCCCGGCTATGCCCGGGGCGGCAATTATGGCGGCTATGGGCGCATTACGTTCGGGCATAGGCCTGCTAACGGCTGCTTTGCCCAGCTCTTGTCGGATGATTTTTGGCAGCAATGTCCCCGAGGCCATGCTGCTTAATTTGCCGGAAAACGAGGCAGGCGTGCTCTTAAAAAGCGAGCGCGAGGCGATAAGCTCCTTTAAAAAGGCCAATTGCTATTTAATCGGCCCGGGCTTAGGCCGCCATGACGAAACATTGGAATTAGTGCGCGATCTACTCCCCTACCTTGATAAACCTACTGTATTAGATGCCGATGCCCTGTTTGCGGTTTGCGGCTATTTATCTTTGCTTAAAACAGTTAAAGCCCCTTTGATTATTACCCCACATCCCGGGGAAATGGCTCAGCTTTTAGGGGTAAGCGTGGAAGAAGTTCAGCAAAACCGCATCGAAATGGCCGCCGAATTTGCTAAGCAGTGTGGGGTAATTGTAGTTCTTAAAGGCTCGGGCACAGTAATTGCCACCCCCGAAGGGCGTATATTTATTAATAATAATGGTAATCCCGGCATGGCAGTAGGCGGTAGTGGCGATATCTTGGCCGGCATGGTAGCCGCCTTATTGGCTCAAGGGCTAGCACCGGCTGCGGCCTGTGCTTGTGCCGTATGGCTACATGGCCTAGCAGGCGATTTATCTGCCGAAAACGCAGCCGAGCAAGCTGTTTTACCACGTGATATTTTGGCCAATATTGGGGCTGCTTTTGCTAAGGCACAGGCATAAAAAGCTGAATATTACATATGATTATAGATAATATTTAATAATTAAGGAGGCTAAGGCTTTGAATATACCCGGACGTCCGGCCTATGCTCAAGTTGATTTAGCGGCAACCTTTGCTAATACGCAATTAATTAAAAAGCGCATTGCTCCGGCTAAATTAATGGCAGTAGTCAAAGCTAATGCCTATGGACATGGGGCAACTAAAATTGCTCAAACCGTTGTAGCGGCCGGCGCCGATTATCTGGCGGTGGCAACCGTTGAAGAGGCGGCTATTTTGCGTGATAGCCAAATTAATTGTCCCATCCTAATTTTGGGCTGGATAACTTCTGCCGAGCTTAAGCAGGCCTTACTTTTAAATGCATCCTTAAGCGTTTTTGATTTAGCCAATGCCCAGCAAATTAATGATATGGCTCAAAAGCTGGGCATTAATGCAACTATTCACCTTAAATTAGATACCGGGATGAGCCGCTTGGGCTTTAGCCCAAATCAGGAGGCTTTACAGGCAATTAAGCAGATTTTTAGCCTATCCCATCTTAAAGTAGAGGGCTTATTTAGCCATTTTGCAATGGCCGATGCCGATAATCAGCCTTTTACGATTAAGCAGTTCGAACAATTTTGCAGCTTTAAAGAATCTGCAAAAAAAATGGGGCTTTATTTTCCAATTTGCCATATTGCTAATAGCCCGGCGGTATTGAATTATCCGCAGGCTTATTTAGATATGGTACGGCCGGGTTTGCTTTTGCATGGCTATACCCCCGATGGCTTAACTATCGAGGATTGGCCGCTTAAGCCGGCCTTAACCATTAAGGCGCAAATTAGCCAAATTCGTGAACTGGCCTGTGGCGATACAGTTGGCTATGGGCGTACCTGGCAAGCCAAAAAGGCTGCCAAAATTGCAACCCTGCCCTTAGGCTATGCCGATGGCTTGCCAAGGTTATTGTCTAATAAAGGGTATGTTTTGGTGCATGGCGAAAAAATGCCGATTATTGGCAAGGTATGCATGGATCATATTATGGTTGATATTAGTACTTTAGATGATGTACGATGTGGGGAAGAGGCTGTTATTTTGGGTAGCCAAGGAGCAAATCATCTGGATATTGAGCAAATGGCCCAAAAGGCGGAAACAATTAGCTATGAATTGTTAACTCGTTTTGGCCAACGCTTACCGCATTATTATCTTGATTTTTAGCTAAATTTTAATTAGACAGGGCTGTGACAGGATGTCATGGCTCTTTTTTTATTGTTTTTGGTTTTGCTGGGGGGGATTTACTCCTAGGGGAAACTCATATTATCCGCCCCCAGCCCAGCCTTGGCGTTTTTGATTTGTTTTCATTTTGTAGGGAATGGTCTTGACCATTCCGATGTTTGGGATATTGTTATTTAATGGTTAACGGGGTTGTTCTGGTTTAG
>CAYJBP010000159.1:0-2719 GCA_964368605.1 uncultured Peptococcaceae bacterium
CCTGTGCCTTGCTTTAATGCTTGGCACAGGTTTGGGGTTTGATTAGTTGGATTTTATGTGCTTTGGATAAAAATAGTGATGTCAAGATATTGCTCATAATCTTCGCTACATAATACAAAGGTTATTTATCACTGAGAAGCTGTCCTTCAAAATTGATTTCATAAAAATTATCGTCAAAATCGTACAACTGAATGGAATTTTCACATAAAACAAACGACCTTTTTCCTGATGTCGATACAAATATATCTCTGCCAGAAAATGTCCACTTTTTGTTAAGTTGAAAATCTAACATTGAAATCTCGATTTCTCCGTAGATAATGTAACCAATGTTAATTTTGTGGATTGCAAAATTACACCCGAAAGAATCAATTTTCTTGTAAGACAATAATGAACCATCATTTACGTTTATTTGAATAATAGCATCGTTTTGCAATACTGTTAAGACATCGTTTTCTAGCACTGCACATTCTGCATCATAGCTATATAGATCACCAACCAAGGCAATACTAATTGTTATATAAAAAAGGTTAATGTGAATGTAAAACACTTTGTAGAAATCACTACGCTTTAGATTGGATGGATTTATGAGCAAATCATATGCTTTGTTATCCACTGATTCTAACGTATAAGTTCTGTCAACGCAAATTTCGATTTCACAAACACTATTTCCTAGCTTCATAAGCCCTCCTATGTAAATTCTCATGTGCCCCGTCAAATATAAATTAGCTCCACAGAGCCATAATTTCATCACTGCACTTGCGCAATTATTTTACGAAGCCGGAAAAATTATATATCCATTATAGCAAGATTTATATCATAGTTTCAAGATTTATTTTCAGTAGCCAAAACTATACACCGAAAAATTGTTTGAAATTAGCAAACTTTAGCTAGCTATTAACTACTTTATGTGGTATTGTTGTGCTTACCAAAAACTTAGGAAGGAGGTAAACCTATGAATCAATACAAAAACCTTTGCGCCAAAATTCCAATCGAGCTACATGATCACATCAGCAGCGAAAAAGAAAACAGCGGCCTTGGTCTAAACGATTACATCGAGCAAATAATCAGCGAATATTATCTAATGAAGAAAGAAGGTGGCAGAAATATGAATCAAGAAAATACCCGAACCCTTGCTATTCAAATCCCGGTTGAGTTGATGGAGCGGATAAAGGTGCATCTTAAAGGACTTGGGATCAGCCAAAAAGCGTTTTTAATCGGCATTATTGAGAAGTCGCTGGCTGAGTTCGAATCGGAAATTACTACAGATGGAGGTGAGGATGAGCAGATTTAGCAGGCAGGGAAAATAAAAATAACTGAAAGGAAAATCAAGATGACAACTGTAATTCGAGCTATTTATAATGGCAAAATTAATCCGCTGGCTAAGCCGATAGACGAAAATTCCGGCTATCATGAGCTAGCACAAGAGATATCCGGCCTGGCCGACACTATCCATACCAAGCTAAACGAGCCGGAGCAAAAACTGCTCAATGACTTTATGGACTCCCAAGGTCTGGCGGCTAACCTAAGCTGCGAAGATCGCTTCGTCAGTGGCTTTATCCTCGGTGCAAGGCTGATGCTTGAAATACTTACTACCCCAAATGACGGTACGCTTAATCAAAACCAAGATTAAAGCTACCGTCATTTTTTAACGCAAAACAAGGTTTTCACAAGCCTTGTTTTTTCTTGTAAAAATACAATTCAGAAAGCAGGTGATCACAAATATTTATCTTCGATTTTATCCTCGGCGACATCATGGATCAAATCATCGACTGGCTATACGGCAAGCTAATCGGCTTCTTTGCCGACTTTTTTTCCCAAATCGGCAATATGGGTGTCGAGCTGTTTGAGCTGGAATGGGTGCAAAACATTGTCCTGTTTTTCTCATATCTGGCTTGGGCGCTCTTTGTGGTGGGGCTGGTGGTGGCGGTTTTTGAGCTCGCTATTGAATACCAAAATGGGCGTGGCAATATCAAAGATGCCAGCCTCCATGTTATCAAAGGCTTTATGGCGACCTCTTTGTTCACTGTTGTGCCGGTGAGGTTGTACGAGCTATCTGTGGAGCTGCAAAATACCCTGATCAGAGGGCTAACAGGCTATGACAGCACCATCGGCGAGCTGGCCAATGGGGTTATCGGCAGCTTGGGGGCTGTGCCGGATTTGTCTATGCCCGGTTTTGGTGGTTTGTCTACCGTCACAAATCCACTTTTTGTCATTTTCCTAATCGTAATGCTAGGCTATGCTGTTATAAAAGTTTTTTTCGCCAACATCAAAAGAGGTGGCATTTTGCTAATCCAAATCGCAGTCGGCAGTCTGTATATGTTCAGCGTACCAAGGGGTTATGATGACGGTTTTATCCAATGGTGCAAGCAAATTATCGCCCTCTGCTTAACCTCATTTTTGCAGGTAACGATACTTACCGCCGGGCTAATGATGATCAAAGACAATGCCCTGCTTGGTCTTGGCCTAATGCTGGCTGCCGGGGAAATTCCCAGAATCGCAGGCATCTTTGGCATGGATACCTCGACAAAAGGCAACCTGGTCGGCGCTGTGCATACAGCCAGCATGGCGGTTAATATGACGAAAACTATTACCCAGGTCGTGGCGAAGTAGGCAGGAGGTGAAGCGATGACCTTAACGATGGGCAGCCTTTTTGATGGCATCGGCGGCTTCCCCCTCGCCGCCATCAGAAACGGCATCACCCCACTATGGGCTAGTGAAA
>CAYJBP010000160.1:0-2623 GCA_964368605.1 uncultured Peptococcaceae bacterium
CTTAGCCTCGCCGATATAATCCGAACCCAGCCCAGCTTTAGCAATTTTTGATTTATTTGCATTTTGTAGGGAATGGTCTTGACCATTCCGCTGTTTTGATTATTGTAACCTATTGCTAGCTGGACTATTTTAGTCTTTTGCTGCTGGTTGTTAGTTGGGTTGTGGGCTATTTATGTTTATTGGCGGATATTTCTATTGGTTGCTCTTTCTTGGGTGGATAGGCTTTCTTGTCCCTTAAGGCGTGATTTTTTGCCCGCGTTGGAGCAAGTCCTATATCACCAATTGTACCAGGCAAAACAAAAGCACCGCCCCCCATTAAAGCAGGCCTTAATCTGCTGGGGACGGTGCTTTTGTATTAAATAATTTATTCCGTAGCCTTTAATTTTAAGCTTATTTTTTTCCACATTACTAAGGCAATGCCAAAGGCTACGCAAGCCGAAACACTTTGAGCCAAGAAAACTCCGTTTACCCCCATGATTAAAGCCAGGCCAATAAAAAAGATCAGCGGCAAAACTATCGAGTCCATCAGCATCAAAATCATCGATTCTTTGGGCTTTTCAAAGGCGCTTAAAAACATGCCCACAATTAAATTAAACCAGTTAAACAAATATGATGGCGCATAAAGCAATAGTCCTGTAACTGCAATTTTTATCATTTCGCTATCATCTTCGCCGGCAAATAAAGATACTAAAAAGTTGGGGAATATCATCATTGCCATAAAGCATATTGCCGAAATAGCGGCCGAAATTAGACAAACCTTTTTAAAGGTTTGCTTAACCCTATCATAATTTTTTGCCCCATAATTATAGCTTATAATCGGCTGTATGCAACCGGCTATGCCCATCAATATCGGCAGCAAAAGCATTTCGATATAAGAAATAATCGACATCGCCGCAACCCCAGTCGCCCCGGCCACCGTCAGCATAATGGCATTTATTAAAATAGCCATCACCGAGCCGGCAATACTTTGAAAAAACTCCGAGCTGCCATTATAGATAATCATTTTTATATCTTTTAAGGGGATTTTAGGATTAGTAAACCTAAGATCTAACTTATTGCCCATAAAGGGGATAATCGAAAAAATTGAGCCCAAAACCATGCTTATCGTTGTAGCAAGCGCCGCATAGGAAATACCCAGCCCCAAATAAACAATAAAATACCAGTTAAGCACTATATTAATCAAGGCAGTCCAAACATTTATCCAAGTGCTCCTATTTACTTTACCGCAGATCAGTAAAAAATTATCAAAAGCAAAAAGCGGCGCAATTAAGGGGATGCCGGGAATAATCACCTTTATATAATCATAGGCCAGCATTGCTAAATGGTGATCTTTAATCAGCAAAAATATAATATCCTTAGCAAAAAACAAAGCCGCAATTGCAATTAAAATCCCAATGCCAAAAATCATTATCGAGGAGGCAGTAAATACACTGGATGCCTCTTTTTGCTTGCCCTCGCCAAATAATATCCCAATCCTAATCCCTGCACCGCTGGCTACCATGCCCACCAAGCCAAAAAACATCATCATAATGGGCATTACCAAATTTACCGCAGCAAGCGCCGAGCTGCCAATAAAATTACCCATAAATATGCCATCAATTACCATATTAATCGAACCGACTATCATCGTTATTATACTGGGAATAGCCAGCTTTTTGATTAGCTTATTAATGGGCATAGTTCCATAATCTATCGTTGACATTTTAATTAATACTCTCCTTCTTGCAAATAGCTGTTTTTTAGATTATAATCTAATTATAAACTATAGAGTTACTCTATACGCAAGAGGAATTTTTTTATGTTAGAATATTTTTTAAGCACCCAAGAATTTGCCAAAATTGTTGGCATCTCTAAGCATACCCTTTTTTACTATGATAAAGAGGGGGTTTTTTGCCCTGCCAAAAAAGATGATAAAGGCTTTAGATATTATTCTGTTTTTCAGATAGAAACTTTTTTTGTAATAAAATCCTTAGCCGAAATGGGCATTAGCCTGGCCAGGATTAAGCAATATTTACAAATGCGCTCCGGTGAAAACTGCCTGGCTCTTTTAGAAGAGCATCAAACTATTTTAGAGGCCAAAATTAAAAGGCTGCAAAAACTAACCGAGCTGATTAAAGAAAAAAAAGCAACCATTAAGGACTATTTTGGGCATCAGGCAAATCAAGCCTATATTGCCTTTGAGCCTCAGGAAATATTATTTATAACCCAAAGCTCCGAAGATGATTATTATAACCTATTTACCAAGCATATAGCCAATACCACCGAAGCTGCGCTTAACCTGCCTTGTGCGGTTGGTCATATTATCAAAAACCAGGATTTTGCTAATAAAACCTATTTCGATTACTATTTTAGCAAAACCGATACCGAGGGCGAATCTACCCTAATTAAGCAGGCCGGTAATTATTTAAACTATTATCATAGCCATGGCTATTTTACTATCGACCTAGCCTATGAAAAAGTATTAGCCTATGCTAATCAACATAGGCTAATACTGGGTGATTACTTTTTTGAGTTTATGGTTTTAGACGAGTTGGCGGTAGAAGGCATCGAAAATTATGTAATCAAAATTTCGATTGCAATTAAAGATAGCCCTAGCTAAGCCTAAATAAGGGCGTATGGGTTC
>CAYJBP010000161.1:0-2623 GCA_964368605.1 uncultured Peptococcaceae bacterium
AAGCTTTTGCTTAAGAAAGCAAAGCTATTATCTGAAAAAGCAAAGCTATATTGAGAAAACCCCAAAAGGGAGGCTGTCGCAAATGCAACTATTTGCAACAGCCCCCCTTTTTTTATTGCTTTGCCTCGGGCTGTTTTGGCTGCGCCAAAAGGCGCCGGTTTTAAGCCAATTTCTTCCTTTGCTGCTTTTTTACCTGTATTTTGATTTGCTTGCTTAGTTTTGGTATTGGCTTAAAACCTTTTTAAGACCTTAGGGGCGCAGCCCCTAACACCCCGCAATTTTTTGTAAAAAATTGATTAAAACTTTATATTGTAACAACCTTTTTTTAATTTTTTTTTACAGGTATTTTATACCTGTATCTTTTTTTGCTTTTATGCTAATTTTAAAATAAATGCTTAATTTATAAGGAGGTAATAAATTGCTAAAAGGGCGGGAATTAAAAGGATTAAAGGTTTTAGCAGGCACTAAACAAGAAGAAATTGGCCGTATCAGCGATATTTTTGCTTGTGATAATAGTGGTAAAATTTTAGGCTTTGCCATTGCTTTAAATGGCCTAATGCAAAGAACGGCTTTTGTAGATATTGTGCATATCAGGCAAATTTCTAAAAATGGAATTATTATTCCCAATAAAAAAAATATTAAGCGCTTGCCCAAAAATATGGCAGGCATTAATGATAAAGGCTGGATAGGTAGCCCCATTTTGGATAATAAAAAACAAGATTTTGGTACGGTAGCCGATATTTTAATTAAAAATTGCCAAATAAGTGGTTTAGAAATTAGTGGTGGCTTGCTTAATGATTTGCAAAGCCGTCGGGATTTTTTACCTTGGCAAAGTGTTAATTATAATCAAGGTTTATTTTATACAGGTGATGATTTTAATATGTAAATAAAAGCCAATATTACCGATATTTACGCAGTATGGGCAATTTAAGAATAGGCACAATAATAATGTCGCTCTTTATATAGACTATTTTAAATAAAGGAGGTAATTTAATGAGCAGAATAAACTATGCCCAGCATATCCTAATGATTGGCATGGTTACCGGCATGGTAGGCTTAAGTATTGGCATGAATATGAATGGCAGCTATGGCCGAAAAATGCGTAAAATGCGTCGTCAGGCAGCTAATGCCACATTACGCATGGGGCATGATGCCGGTAATTTTTTCAATAATATGGGCGAACAACTGGCAGGCAAAATAAGATAAGCTAAACAGGGGGGCTTGCCCCCCTTGCATTATTAGCTATCTTAAGTTTTAGAATATCCCCCCCTACCCTACAGCATCAATATTAGTCATACCTAAAAAGAGGAAATCAGATGATCAATAAAAAACTGGTCAAAAAAATTTACTTCATTTTAATAGCCATCATTATAATCAGCCTAATAATATTATTATGGCCGGTTTTGGTGCCTTTCTTTTTTGCTTTGCTATTTGCCTATCTACTTATGCCGGCTGTAAAATTTTTAATAGCCAAAAAAATACCGTCTACTATAGCCATCATTATAGTTTACCTGCTAATATTGGGTTTGGGCTATATAATTATCTTTTTTGCCCTGCCGCTTTTTAGCGAGCAATTGGCCAAATTAGTTAATTATTTACCTCAACTTTGGCAAATAGCAAACACAACCTGGTTTAGCCTAGAAAATTATATTCAAAGCCTAAATCTGCCGCAAACAATCATCGATTCCTTTTATAATCTTTTACAGCAAGGCGATAGCTTTGCTAAAAGCTTTATCGAAAACACAGCATTAAGCCTGGTAAATGGCGCTCGCTATTTAATCTATTTGTTGCTGGCACCGGTTTTAAGCTATTATATTATGCGCGATAAAACCCTAATCCAAAAGAAAATTATCTCTTTTCTCTCGCCAAAAGAAAGGCCGGAAATTTTGCGTATTGCCGGCGATGTTAATTATCTTTTGCGTCAGTTTTTATATGGTTATCTTTTGGTATCGGTGATTATTGCCGTTTTAACCGGCCTGTTTTTATGGCTAATCGGGGTAGAATATGCTCTTTTACTTGGCATATTAATGGGCATTGCCGATTTAATCCCCTACTTTGGCCCTGTTTTGGCGTCCATACCCATTATCTTTATTGCCTATATTCAAGAACCGATTTTAGGCCTTTATGCCGCCATAGGCTTAATTATCCTACAACAGGTAGAGGGCAATATTATCACGCCTAAAATTGTTGGTAATCGCATTGGCCTGCATCCATTATTAACCATTTTTGTGGTGATGGCCGGCGGCTATTTTTTGGGGATTATCGGCACAATTTTAGCAGTACCGTTAATGGCAGCTTTTTTGCTGATTTTTAAATATATTTATAGCCGTTTAGTTGCATATATAGGTTAAGCTATGATATAATAATTGCAAGGCAATTATTATATTGCTTTATTTAATACGCCGCAAATTCTCGGCCCAAAAACGGCCAAGAATTTTTTATGGCACAATTATATCATAAATGCTAGCTAGGTTGCGCAGGAAGTTTATCTTCCTTGGCATTTATGATATAATAATTGCAAGGCAATTATTATATTGCTTTATTTAATACGCCGCAAATTCTCGGCCCAAAAACGGCCAAGAATTTTTTATGGCACAATTATATCATAAATATGTAGACACTT
>CAYJBP010000162.1:0-2610 GCA_964368605.1 uncultured Peptococcaceae bacterium
ATCTCGGCTAGGCTAAGCCCGCGGGCAGCCGTAAATTTTTGCCCCTGATCATAGTTAATGGTAATAGTATCCATAAAATTTACCCCCTTGTACATAAAATAGTATTTATGCTCTATTAATTTATTGTAACATATATAGCAGTTTTTGTAAATAAATCTTTGACGACAGCTAATTTTAGATTAATTTTTTTTGATGTATTTGTTGACAATTTACTGATTCTACTATATAATATATATATCAAATTGATTTAATGTGTGGTGATAATATGAATCAGGATCATATTAAGCAGGCTTTAATTTTTAAGGCTTTTTGTGATGAAAAGCGTTTATTGATTTTGGAATTACTGCGTGACGGCCAAAAATGCGCTTGTGTTATAAGCGATTTAACAGGCATTAAGCAATCGGCATTATCTTATCACATGAAAATTTTGCTCGAATCGGGCATTGTGGAAAGTGCCCAGGACGGCAAATGGATTAATTACTGGCTTAGCCCCGAAGGTGGTGCCTATGCGGCTCAGCTTTTGCAGGCCATCATCACCCCTAATTTAAAGCAAGTGGAGAATTCTTTTTATCTTGAAAAATTAGAAAAACCATCGGCTTGATGGTTTTTTGTTTTTTTGTGATTTTACAGTTAAAACTATTGAAATATATTAAAATTTTTGATATAATTAAATTTAAGTTCTTGTTTAGAATTTATCATTTAAGCTTGTATTTAGATATTTTAAGGAGGTTATGATATGCCAATTTGGCTGGCAGCATTAATACTATTAATCCTTTTGGCTGCACTTGTTTTTTTAGGGATTAACCTAAAAAAAATGGAAAACAAAACCCCGTTTATGATTTTATTCGTTATCCTTTTATTATTAGTAGCCGCTGCTATCGTTTATTTAAGCCTTAGCTTCCTCTTCATTTTTGCTATCTAAAAAAAATTTAAATTATTTTCAAAAAAACACTTGCAATCGGTTACATTTTATGATAAAATCATATCATAAAACAAGTAATCGTCACCAAAACATAGCTTGTCACATTAAAGGCTATTCGGTATATACTGAATTAAGCCCCTGTTGCAATTGGCTTAGGATGTATACTTATTAAATCAAAGGATGTGTTTTTATGAAATTCTCTTTAAACAAAGCAACTTTATATTTTAGGGCGGCGGCAGCCTTTTTGCTGGCCGGCATTATATTGTTTATGGCGAGCAATGCGGCATTTGCGATTGATATCCCTGCTAAAACCCAATCTCAAACCGGTGTTACTGTTTTTACCAATGGTAAAGCCACTATTGATGCCTCTAATACTGCCGAAGGTTATATTATGATTAAATATACCGGCGGCAAGGATATTAAAATTAAGGTTCAAATTATCAAAAGCGGTGGCGAAACTTATTCTTACGATTTAAACAATGATGGCCGTTTCGAAAGTTTTCCGATTAGCCAAGGCAATGGCAGTTATACAATTGGTGTTTACGAAAACATTAGCGGCAGCAAATATGCAACAGCACATACCGCAGCCGTAAGCGTAACATTGCGCCATAATTTTTTGCCTTTTCTTTATTCCAATCAATTTGTAAATTATGATGCAGCGCCTAATACTAGGGCTAAGGCTACTGAGCTAATCAGCGGTAAAAGCACTGATATGGAGAAGTTGCAAGCTGTATACTATTATGTTATTCAGAACTTTACCTATGACAATGATTTAGCGACTGCGGTAACTAATGGTTTAACCGGTTATTTACCTAATTTAGATAGTGTATTGGCATCTAAAAAGGGTATTTGTTTTGATTATGCGGCACTGATGGCCGGGATGTTGCGTTCGCAGAATATACCTTGCCAATTAGTGGTTGGTTATGCCGGAACGGTGTATCATGCTTGGATTAATGTATATATTTCTAATGTTGGTTGGGTTGACCAGGCTGTTTATTTTGACGGACAGAACTGGAGTTTGATGGATCCTACTTTTGCCTCCAGCGGTGGCAACTCGGCCGAGATTCAGCAATATATTGGAACCGGCAGCAATTATAGTACAAAGTATGTTTATTAATTTGACACACTCTTAGCCAGTGGGCGCCTACGGGCGCCCGTTTTCCTAATAAAGAAGGGATATCGCGATTGCGGTATCCCTTTTAAAGTTTTAATCAATTTTTTTACAAAAAATTGTGGGGGATTGGCCTAGCTGTGGTTTAGCCAAAGCTAAACCACAGCTAATGCAACTAGCTAGTACTCAAAATCAAAGATTTTGGCACTAGCTCAGGGGGGGCAAAGCCCCCAAGGTTTTAAACGATTTGAACGGTTTTACCCACCCAAGAAAGAGCAACCAATAGAAATATCCGCCAATAAACATAAATAGCCCACAACCCAACTAACAACCAGCAGCAAAAAACTAAAACAATCCAGCTAACAATAGGTAACAATAACCCAAACAGCGGAATGGTCAAGACCATTCCCTACAAAACAAATCAAAAATAGCCAAGGCTGGGCTGGGTTCGGATTTGGTACATGGTGGCTACTTAACATAAACCAAAGAAACTACCGTAATCTTACGGCAGCCTCTTTGGTTTTTTGCCTTCCTGCTAATAAGCTGGCTTGCCTTTAAATAATGGCTTTGCGCCCTT
>CAYJBP010000163.1:0-2544 GCA_964368605.1 uncultured Peptococcaceae bacterium
AAAGCGATAGCCCCTTAAAGTTTTTATACGGTTTTACTATAAAGTATATTTATCAGATTAGGCAGTTATTAGTATAAGCTATTAACACCATCTTAAAGGCTCATTTTACATCTAATTAGCCTAATTCTTCTTGGCTTAGCAGCTCCTGCAAAAAAACCAAACCACTCACTAAGCTAAGACTTTTTAGATTTGGCCTTAGCTAAAGCCAAAGCCATGGCATTATTAGTCGGCTCATTTTTCTGCTGCTGCTTTAAATATTGCTGCACATCCCCCTTAGAGGCCTTGGGATTAGCCTTAAGCTTTTGATGAAAGCTATCGACCTTTTCGCGATAGCCGCAAGCACAAACATAGCTGCGTTTTTCATTATCGCCAAAAATCTCCATCTTTTTTGAGCATGTTGGGCAGCGCATTTGCGTATTCATGCTAACATTTTGACGGCCGCCACATTCCCGATCCTGACAAACCAACATTGTACCCTTTTTACCCTGCACTTTTAGCATCATCTGACCACATTTTGGGCAGGGGGTGCGGGTTAGATTATCATGGCTATACCTAGCACTGCTATTTTTAACCTCTTCAACTAAAGAGCTGCTATAGGTGCGTATTTTACCAATAAAAGTTTTTTTATCGGTTTTTGCCTTGGCAATTTTATCCAATTCTTGCTCCCAGGTAGCAGTAAGCAATGGCTCTCGCAATTCTGTGGGCACTAAGTCAATTAGCTGCATACCCTTAGCAGTGGGGATTAGCGATTTATCCTTTTTCTCTACATAAAACGAAGAAAAAAGCTTATCGATAATATCAGCCCTTGTAGCAGGTGTTCCTAATCCGGCACCGATATATTCTTTCATTTTTTTATCTTCGATAAATTTAGCCGGATTTTCCATCGCCGAAAGCAAACTCGCCTCGGTATAACGCGATGGCGGCGAGGTTTTAGCAGCCTTAAGCTGGGTATTTTGGCAAATAAAGCTTTGCCCCTTGCTTAATTTAGGCAAGGTTTGCTCCACTTCGTCCACCTCGTCCTCGGCATCATAAATATTCTTCCAGCCCATAGCCAAAATAACCTTGCCACTGGCCGAAAAATCATAATCACCACATTTTAGGCTGATTTTAATCTGCTGATAGCGATAATCATCAAAAAAGCAAGTTAAAAAGCGCTGCAAAACCAGCATATATACCTGACGCTCGGCAGTAGACAGCTTTTCTAAATAAACATTTTGCTCGGTAGGTATAATTGCGTGATGGTCGGAAACCTTGGCATTATTGATGCAATCTTTGGCAATTTGACGTTTCTCTTTGATGATATTACGAGCCACACCGGCAAATTCGCCCACCGCTGCTGCTGCCAAACGCTCGCCCAATGTAGGCAAAATATCCTCGGTTAAATAGCGAGAATCGGTACGGGGATAGGTTAAAATCTTATAGTTTTCGTACAAACGCTGCATAATCGCCAAAGTTTCCTTGGGCGAAAATCCGTATAGCTTATTGGCATCACGCTGCAACTCGGTTAAATCATATAATTTGGGTGGCGGCGTCTTTTTATTAGTAGTTGCAATGTCCTCAATAGTAAATTTTTTGTTATGAATATTTTGAGCAATCGCAGCAGCTTCATTTTGATCATAAATTGCAGTTTGTTTATTTGGATCACGATAAGCTGCAAAAAAACCGCCCAAATCGGCATTAACCGTCCAATAATCTTTAGATTTAAAGTTCTTTATTTCCATTTCTCTGCGAACAATCAAAGCCAAGGTAGGCGTTTGCACCCTGCCTGCCGAAAGCTGCGCATTAAATTTGCAAGTTAAGGCACGTGTAACATTAAGCCCAACTAGCCAGTCGGCCTCGGCACGAGCCTCGGCGGAATGAAATAGCGGCTCAAAATCCTTGCCATCATGTAATTTGGCCAAGCCATCCTTGATAGCTTTATCTGTTTGCGAGGATATCCACAGGCGTTTAAGTGGCTTTTTGCAGTTAGCCTTAGCTAAAATCCAGCGAGCCACCAATTCTCCTTCGCGCCCGGCATCGGTGGCGATGATGATGCTATCGGTATCGGTACTTAAAATCAGCTTTTTAACGGTTTGATACTGCTTAGAAGTTTGCGGGATAACCTTTAAAGCCATTTTTTTGGGCTGCATGGGCAAAGTATCCAAACGCCATTTAGCAAACTCCTCGCCATAATGCTCGGGCTCGGCCAAGGTGACCAGATGCCCTAAAGCCCAGGTAACTATATATTTATCGCCTTCGATATAACCTTGATTATTGCGCCTGCAACCAAGTACCCTGGCCAGCTCGCGCCCCACCGACGGTTTTTCGGCCAAAACAACTGTTTTACTCATATGCGCTCCTTAAAATTTCTTTTCTTAAAATGTAACATATATCGGCCCTAATGTCAAACAGCGGTATCATTTTAACTTTTTTGGTAAAATTTTTGATTTTTTAAAAAAAAAGCTTGCTTTTTTTAAAGAAATTGTGTACAATAGTTATTGTTCCTATCCGTGCCGGAGTGATGGAATGGCAGACGTGCTTGACTCAAAATCAAGTGTCTTAGGA
>CAYJBP010000164.1:0-2502 GCA_964368605.1 uncultured Peptococcaceae bacterium
TGCTTAAGGTAAGTGCCAACCACTACTACGAATTCTTTATTTTTCTGGCCCTCCCTTTGCTGGCTCTTTATAAAGGGCAAAGGGGCAAGCAATCTAAACTGATACAATGGGCCTTTTATGTGATCTATCCTGCCCATTTGCTTATTCTTTATTTAGCTTTGCTTTTAATCGCTTAAACAACTAAGCAGCCGAAGATAAAACAGGTGGCCAAAATACCTATGTAATAGGATAACTGATTAAACTGATTAGCCATAAAAAAGGGCTGTCGCATTAAAATATTTGCGACAGCCCTTTTAGCTATTTAATTAGTTGGATGGCTAAATCTTGCCTTAATTTAAATACTTCATCCCATCATCATCGGGTAAGACAAAGGTAGATACTAATTGGTGTAAAGCCCCTGCTTGGCCTGCCAATTCCTGGCTGGCGGCGGCATTTTCTTCGCAGGTAGCATTGCTGGAATTTACGGCGCTGGAAATTTGCTCTACCGCACCGTTAATCCCCTCGATGGCGCTATTTTGGCCGGTGATTTCCTTGGCAATGGCGGCGATATGTTCGCTGGTGTCATGCGCTCTTTCCATAACGCCCTCTAAAGCGGCAGAGGTTGTTTTGGCAATATCGGCCACATGCTCGGTAGATTGTACGGTACCTTCGATAAGGCGAGCCGTATCTTTGGCGGCAACGGCCGATTTGGTGGCTAAGTTGCGTACTTCGTCGGCTACCACGGCAAAGCCTTTACCGGCCGAACCGGCACGGGCTGCTTCAACAGCCGCATTTAATGCCAAAATATTGGTTTGGAAAGCAATATCATCAATAGTTTTTACAATATTCGAAACCTCATGCGAGCTTTGTCTGATTCCTTCAACTGCAGATACTAAAAGCATCATTTGCTCGCGGCTTTCGTTTAATCTTTGCTCGGCATCGGCCGATAAGCCGGTAGCCTCTTGCGCACCCTGATCGATTTGTAAAGCCCCTTCACGCACCTCGCGCACCGACTGCAAGATTTGATCTACCGAAACGGCTTGGTTACTGGTTGAAGACGAAAGCGTATTAGCACCCGAGGCAACTAATTCGGCACCACTGGATACCTGGTTGGCAGTGCTGGTTATACCGGTTATAATATCTACTAATTTATGTTCAATTTCCATAACCGATTTTTGCAAGTTGGAAAAATCGCCGGGGAATTCGGTATTGCTTTGCTCAATATTTAAATTGCCATCGGCCATTTTAGCAAGGCGATTGCTAATATCCCCAATCATCGTATTCATACTATGCAGCAGTTCGCCTGTGGCATTGGCGCAAGTGCCAATTTCATCATTGCGGCGAATAATCGGCATCGGCGATTTTAAATCGCCTTTGGCCAGGCCTAGTAAGCGGTTGGCGCATTGAACAATCGGCTTACTAATGCTATTGCCTACAAAAATCGAAAGCGCTAAGCCCAATATACAAACAACAGCAAAGATAATAATAATTGTAATCATCGAATCATTTAAAGGCTGCATAACTTCTGATTCATTCATTTCGACGGCTATGCTCCAGCCATCAGTGCCGGCAATAGGGGCATAACCTTGATAAGTAAGCTCATTATAATAATGATAAGAGTCGAAACCGGACTGCTGATTAACCATATTTTGCTCAATCGCAGCCAATTCGGCTAAGTCGGTATCGCCGGGATTTTGAGCGGATTCCAAAATAGCATTAGCTTTATTGATAACTAAATCAAGATCATCATAGGCTATGGTTGTGCCATCCTTGTCCAAAATATAAGCATTGCCGGTTTCGCCAATTCTGGCTTGCTCAATTGCTGTTTGCAAAACATAAATATCGCAGCTAAAATAGAGCACGGCAACTACTTCTTCGCCATCAAAAACAGGGGCGGATACAATTAAATAGGCATCATTGGTATCGGCATTAACATAGGGGGTAGACATATAAGATTGGCCAGCTAAAGCCTGCTGATAAAATGATTCGCCGGCCATAGATTCCCCGCTAAACATGTCGATGCCATCGATATCCAGCAAGCTGCCGCTGCGCATATAATATAAGGCCAGCTTCTCCTCGATAAAGCGTTGCTTAGCATTTAGGCTGGAATCGGGATCGGTTAAAATAGCATTGCGGGCTACTTCCCCCACCACGCTTGTATAACTAGATGCAATATTTGCTACATTTGCAGCGGCAACAGATGCTGTTTCGGTCATTATATGTTCGGCCGTAGTTCTACCAATCGATGACCCTACCACAATAGCTAAAATAGTCATGGTTAAGGTACCGAGGATAGTTGCGCCGAGCACAATGGCAATAATTCTGGTCCTGATATGTTTAATGCCCAAAGTAATCAACCTTTCTTGTGTTTACAGTTTAGTGGTATTGTATAAATCTATTATATAATAATAAAGTGGATTTGAAAAGCCCTAATTGCAGTTTTTAACAATTTTTGTCGATTATTAATTAGTTTTAGCTAATTGAGTCCTTTTTTAATTCTAAAGCCCAGGAGAAATGGCTTTT
>CAYJBP010000165.1:0-2424 GCA_964368605.1 uncultured Peptococcaceae bacterium
GGAGGCACAACGCAGCTAGGTGGGCAAAGAGCCCCGCCAGGGTGGGTTCGGATTATGGGTGCGTGCTTAGCGTAAAAGGACTCGAACCAAAACGGTTTTGCGCTCAAAATCAGCGGCAGCTAGCGGCCTTGCCGGCACTTCCCGTAGCGGCTGCTACGAAAAGCACCGTCAAGTCCACTATCTTTCCCCTGATTTTGGCGCAAAACTGCTTCGCACCCTTATTTAGGCTTTTTAAAATTATCGTTTTAGCAAAAAATCAACTATAATAAGATTATTGCTATTATTTTAGCGCCTGCTAAGCCTAAATAAGGGCGTATGGGTTCAAGTCCTTTTACGCTAAGGCAATAGATAACATAAAACACCTCCGCTGCTTATATTTTAAAGTAGGGGTATTTTAACTTTATTATAACATAGATTATCTATAAAAGTCTATTCACTATAAAAGGCGCTTTTGGAGTGGGGAAGGGGGCTTATTATTCAATTTTATCGAAGCAAAGCCCACAGAATAGCTGTATAAATGTCCTAAAAGATTTGCCTGCTAATTAGCGATAAGGTGCTGCTTTTAAACTAGTTTTTGGATTTGTGCCAAATTAGCCATGGTAATATCGTAACCATGCTGATATGTTTTTTCTAATATTTTAATATCGGCCTCGAATGGATTAAGATTATAGGCAGGCCTTAAAACTAGGGTATCATTTTTATTTTTGCTTTCTAAAGAGTTAATATATTCTAAAGTATCATTATACATGTTTGCACGATTAAGAAGTGTTTGAGCCAGTTGGGGAAATTTACGGCTAAACAAAAATGCTCCTATTTTAGCAGATTTTCCGGAGCTTTTTTGATAGCCTTTTGGTTGTGTTAGAACAATTAAATTTTTTGTATTGCCATCAGCCAAAGACCTTTTGATAGGAATAGAGTCGCTAAGCCCGCCATCATAATATGGCCGACCCCGGAGCATAACCGCAGAAGAGTAAAAGGGGATAGCGCTGCTTGCACGAAGCAAAGTCAGCTTTTTGTCCATAGATTTTGCATCCATATATACTGCTTGCCCGGTTTGTGCGTCGGTTACAACTGCGATAACAGTACCATTATAATTTTCTATGGCAGATCTATCTAATATGTTTAAACGATTGGGTATTTCGTCATATAAAAAATCCCAGTCAAAAAGCGAACCACATCTTAAAAGATTGCGTTTGGAAAAATATCGAGAATCATTTCTATGCTGACGAATAATATCAATATTACGTCCACTTTGCTGCGATACATAAGATATTCCATAAGAAATACCGGCCGAAACGCCTATTACATAATCAAAATGAATATTATTATCCAGTAAAGCGTCCATTACTCCCGATGAAAATATCCCTCTTAATGTGCCTCCTTCAAAAATAATAGCTGCCATTTTACTCCTTCTTTCTGTTGATGGGTAAAGCATATATTGCATATCATTCAAATTGTATTTTTTTAGGCAATTTACTTGCAGTTTTATTATAGTAATAGCGCAAAAGGACGAATCATTTGATGCGTCCTTTTACGCTAATTATGATAATTAAAGTTACTGCAAATAAATTAAGATTCTAATATTTCTTTAACATATTCTATAGTGCCATTTATTTGCTCGGTGCTGCCGCTTAAACTGATAGCCATAAAGTTTGCATCGGGTGCTTCAAAAGGTGCTTTAATGCCCAATAGGCTGGCCGGTTTATAGCCAACCCGCGGATAATATTTTTCGCTGCCTAAAACAACGATAATATCATAACCCATATCTTTTGCTATTTGATGCCCTCTTTTTATCAAGGCAGTACCGACCCCTTTTCTTTGGGCTTGTGGCGATACGGCCAGCGGTGCAAGTGCAAGGGCATTTACAGCAGCGATTTTGGCTTTAGTAAAAATAATATGACCAAGTATTTCGCCGTTTTCTTCTGCAACTAAGGATAATTCTTTAATAAAGCCATCACTTTTTCTAAGCTTTGCAACTAAGTGATATGCGTTTTCGTCGGGATGCTCGGCTGTTTTAAAAGCAGCTTGCACTAACTTTTCTACTAATGTGTAGTCCGTGATTTCTTCTTGTCTAATATTCATTTATTTTACTCCTACGATATCATATTTTCAAATGCTCTTTAATGATACACTTTAGGAAGATGCCTGCTCTATCCCCCTAAAGAGATATTGCCGACTCTCGTATACTGTTATTAAACATAAAATAACCTCTTTCTAAAAGTTGATTTAACTGCCAGGGTTTTGCAAGCCCCGGCAGTTGATTATATCATAAATTTGCCGCAAAGTAAAGTTGCTTGAAGGAGAAAAATCACGCCCTAGGATAACCTAGAGCGCGAAATTGGGTGCAGCGTCACGCTGCCTGTTATTAACAGTCAAAAAAGATGTCAGTTAGGCCGCGGGCGAAAAAAATCACGCCCTAGGATA
>CAYJBP010000166.1:0-2367 GCA_964368605.1 uncultured Peptococcaceae bacterium
CCACATGTACAGTAGATTTACTTACACCAAATACTTGGGCTGTTTGACGTACTGTGGCAGAACTTTCGATGATGTAATTGCTGATATCTATTACCCTTTTTTGAATATATTCTTGCATAATCGGCCTCCCCGATAAGGCATTTGTAAATTATATGACGCTTTTGGACGAAAAAGAACCGCCAAAATTTGGCCAGCTATTTAAGTAGTTCTTGACAATTAAACTAGAATATAGTATATTAGTAATTGCTTATATATTGTTCATTGAGGTGATGTCATGATTAGTAAAAAGTTGGCTTCTATTGATAAGTTTTGTGTAGCTTGCGGTAGCTGTTTAAACGAGTGCCGGCCAGGGGCTATCACTATCTTGCGGGGGATAACGGCGATTATTGATGCTGAGCTTTGCCTTGGTTGTGGTAAATGTGCTAAAATTTGCCCAGCCGGGGCCATTACTATAGCTGCCCGCGAAATTATGCAGGAGGTGAATTATGAAAAAGCAGAAATGGTATGATTTTTTATGGATTGCCGAACTTATATACTTTGTTTTAGGCTTTTTTAATATTTTATTTGCCTGGTTGGGAATGATTTTCTTTTTGACACCGCTATTTTTAGCTATTTGGGGTGGTAATAAAACATATTGTCATAAATATTGCGGGCGTGGTCAATTATTTGCACGCTTAGGACGCAAATTATCTACAAATAGGGCGCTGCCAAATTTTATGCGCAGCAATTATTTTAGGTATGGCTTTTTGGCCTTTTTTATGATAATGTTTATAAATATGATAATTACCACCTACTTGGTCTTTATCGGTAATGCTTATTTAAGTGCAGATATTAATTTGTTTTGGGCTTTTAATATTCCTTGGGCTTTTGCTATTCCTAATATAGGTGCTGCTTGGATAGCTAATTTTGCCTTTGGCTTTTATGGGATGATGCTTACTTCCTGCCTGTTGGGGATAATTACAATGCTCCTTTTTAAGCCCAGAGGATTTTGCGTATATTGCCCAATGGGTACGATGACCCAGGCCATTTGTCGGCTTAAATATAAAGGAGAATGATTATGGACGAAATGAAAGAAAAAGCAAAAGAAGTGTCCGATTTGCTTAAGGTTTTAGCTAATGATAACAGATTGCTTATCCTTTGCGAATTAGCTCAAAATGAGCAATCTGTTAGCGAATTGCTGGCTAAACTGCCTATAACTCAATCGGGGATATCACAGCATTTGGCTATTCTCAAAGCTAATGGTATCCTAAGTTATGATAAAAAAGGGCAGACGATTTTTTATAAAATTAAAGATCCGCGAATCTTAAAATTATTGACTACGATTAAAGAAACATATTGTTAAAAATATGTTCAATTAAATATCGATTTTAGTCTGTAAAATTTTTTAAAAGAGGTATTGATGCACAATATAGGGAATAATAGTGTATGGTTAAATTAAGAATTTCGCAAGCAAAACAATCAAAATTAAAGGCTGCTTTGGGCATGGTATTGCTTATTATCATGCTGCTTTGTTGTGTTGCTTCCGAATTGCATATTTTAGATGCACATAATCATCACCAAGATCCAATTAAAGAGTTTCATCGCATAATTGATTGGCAAATCAAGAGTAATTTGTTCAAAATCAACCTGGTTTTATTAATCATCGGGCTTTTGAGCATGTTTTTTTCCTTTTTTAAGATAATTATCAGCTGCAAGCTGATTGAAATAAGTAAATTTAATGATTTATATATTAGCCAGGATATCAAACTGGCTAAGGTGCGTTTTAATAATTGATCCAAAACCCCTAAATATAATTAAATATATTAAGAGGTGATTATTTTGGTGTCGATTATTGATAATCAGCAACAAAAATTACAGCTTACGGCCAATTCTTTAAAGATGATTGCTATCATTTGCATGGTTTTAGATCATTTTGTAATTGGTTTTGTAAGTCATGATAGTTTTTGGGGCTTTATTTTGCGTATTCCGGGACGGATTGCTGCACCTATCATGTGCTATTTTATAGCGGAGGGTTATCATTATACCTCAAACCTATCTAAATACCGCAACCGACTATTTATTATGGCGGCTATTTCGCATTTTCCTTATATTTGGTATTTGGATTTGGCCTGGTGGGCAACCAGCATTATGTGGTCTTTAGCCATGGGCTTAGTTGCCTTAAGCGCTGCCAAAAGCGATAAGCTTGCTCTACCCAATAAAATCTTGGCCATCTTAGCATGCTGCCTTTTAGCCTATACGGCCAATTGGCATTATGTGGCGGTATTATGGGTGGTTGCCTTTGGCCTCTTGCGTGGCCAATTTGCCAAGCAAATGCTGGCCTTTATACTAATCGGCCTTTTGGGCCATGTTTTGCCAACCATGCTTAAG
>CAYJBP010000167.1:0-2283 GCA_964368605.1 uncultured Peptococcaceae bacterium
TCAATACGTAAATTTAATGATTTCATAATATTGATTATATGCAGCTGCATAGCGCTTTGAGCACCTTGCGGATTGCCTCTTTTAATAAAATCCATGATATTGCGATGATCGATTAGGCTATCTTTAGCTAAGTTATGGCCACTAAACAAATCGGGATTATTTAGATGAACTTGCTCAAAAACAGGCATTAAGCTGATAAACAGGTTATTATGACTGCCCTCGGCAATGGTCTGATGAAATTTAAATTCGTATTCCAGCCAGCGATTATCATTTAATTCGATAAAGTGCTCGATAGCTACCCCATATTCCCAAATTTTGGCAATTTCGCGGTCGGTGGCACGCAATGCCGCAAAATAGGCGGCTTGCGGCTCAAAAACCAAGCGCAGCTCATAAACCTCTTTGAGACTGATGCCATGACTGCTCTCGCTTAGCTGCGATAAGTCGGCCTCGATTTGGGAAAAATTGCTCACAAATGTGCCTCGCCCACGCTCTATTTCCAGGATGCCCTGCGCACATAAAGTACGCACCGCCTCCCTTAAAGTGCTGCGGCTGATTGCGAATTCACGGCATAGCTCCGATTCGCTCGGCAGGCGCTCACCCGGATTATAGGTATGCTCCGAGACAATCATCTGCTTAATTTTATCGGCAATTTGCACCGATAGGGGGGTGTGACTAACTGTCATGATTTTCTCCTGGCTAAGGTGGGTTCGGATTATCGGCTCTTGCTTTAGCATAAAAGGACTTGAACCCATGCGCCCTTATTTACGCTAAGCTAAACTACATCAATTTAGGTAAAAAAGGAGCAATTTCTGTTTCATAATCGATGCCATCATATACTTCTGCCAGCTCCAGACCTTGTTCGCCTAGCCTAAATACGCAGCGTTCGGTTATATATAATACTTCTTGGCCGCTTTGGCGAGCATTTTCGGCGCTAAAGCTTATGGCCTGTACTTTGGGCACAATTTTATTGATTTTGCCTTCTTGCTTAATCTTTACCTGCTCACCATTTAAATCGATTTCCAGACCGGCTGCCGTTAGCGAAAAACAAAAGATCACTTTTCCGGTCGATTGAGCAATATCCGCAAAGCCACCAATTCCGGACAATTTTTTTGTCGAGTAATGGCTATTAACATTACCTAAAATATCTACTTCTAAACAACCTAAAAAGCAAATATCTAAGCCACCGCCGCCATAAAAATCAAATTGCTGGGCAATGCTGTAAATGCTCCTTGGCCCTGCCGAGGCACCGAATAATTCCCCGGATGACGGCAGGCCGCCTAATGATCCTGTTTCTACCGTTAGGCATACTTTATCTAATAAATCCAGCTTAGCGGCCTCTACCGCCACGCCTTCGGGCATGCCTATGCCAATATTGATAATATCGTTTTCCTTTAATTCCTTTACCGCCCTTTGGGCTATTACCGTGCGAACAAGCTCTTTTTGGCCGCCACGTACACTACCATAAGTAAGCTCTTCCAACTCTTGCAAAGAAGGCTTGCGCTCGCCACTGATAATCGGAATATAACCGGGGCGCGAAGCAATTTGGGTTTGATTGGGGCAAATCGCAATAATATCCACAATCGAGGCCGGCACAATTACATTCCAAGGCCTAATCGAAGTATCCTGCACCCGCTCTACCTGCACTATTACCTTGCCGCCATTATTATGCACCGCCTGCGCCAAAACTAGGGCATCGGCTACGGTAGGCTCGTCGTCAAAGGCAATATTGCCTTGCTTATCGCAATAACTACCCTTGATAAATGCTACATCAATTTGTGGGCTTTTATATTTAAGATAACTTTGTCCGTCAATCTCGATATTTTCTACATAAGTATCTTGGGCTAATTGATTAAGACGATAGCCATGATAAAGGGGATCGGTAAATAAATTGCGACCAATCGGCGAAATATGAAAAGGCCGTTTAGCCGCGGCCGCCCTTAGGCCATGGCTAAGCACGCTTAAGGGGAAATTATAAGCCTCGAGCTTATTGGCCAAAATTTGCCTGGCCGTATAGGGGGTAGAGGCAAAATGGCTGGCAATTACTTTGGTTACCGCACCGCTGATAATAGGTAATTCGCAGGGCGAATTTTCGAACCAATCGCCAAAGCCGGCTTCGCACCAAAAGGTTAAACTTCCGGGGCTACCCGTTTTTTGATAGCGTAAACCCAAGGCCTCGTTTAATTCACGAGGGTTTACCAGGGTTAAAAAGGCATTGCTGGCTACGGTATCGCCATCTTTAATAATTTCCACCGCTTGGGCGGCTGTGGTAAAAATCGGCATAAA
>CAYJBP010000168.1:0-2172 GCA_964368605.1 uncultured Peptococcaceae bacterium
TTGCGATAGCCCTCTTTTTTTGGCAAAAAATTGCCTATTTTGGCCAAAAAGCCGCTTTTTTATTACAGATAAACACGGCTAATTTGTCTTAATTTTGGGGCAGGTATATAGGCTATAAACACTAAATATAGTAAATGCCAAATAAAATTAACTATATTTAGGGGGTATGGCATATTTTTAAAGGTTCAGGCATAATAATGGGCATAGTGATAATCATTGGCATTTATTTTTTTAGCCAAGACAATAGCGAAATAATGGCCATCAATCAAAGCGAGCAAGTATTAAGCCATGATTTGGCGGCAAGCCAAGCGGAATTGGCGGCGATTTTGGCCGATTATTATATTGGTGTGGCAAGCAGGGGGGAGGCAGAACAGGCTATCATCAGGGTGCAAAATATTAAGCAGCAATTAGTGGCTTTAGATCAGTAAATCAAAAAGATGCATAAATCAGCAATTGGGCGCATAAAAGATATAGAGAACTTTTGGCGCTAAGGCGCTAGCAAATAAGGGAGGGAAAAAAGTGGATAATTTTGATGTATTAAAAGATGTCTCCGAAAGAACAGGAGGGGATATTTATTTGGGAGTGGTAGGGCCGGTGCGCACCGGAAAATCTACCTTTATTAAGCGTTTTATGGAAATTATGGTCCTTCCTAATATTGCCGATTTCCATGAGCGCGAAAGAGCTTTAGACGAATTACCGCAAAGCGGAGCGGGTCGTACAGTAATGACTTCCGAGCCTAAATTTGTGCCGGCCGAGGCGGTAAATATTCCGGTTAGCGAGGGATTAAGTTGTAATGTGCGCCTGGTGGATTGCGTGGGTTATGCGGTAGAAGGTGCTTTGGGTTTTGAGGAAGAGGATGGGCCTAGAATGGTATCTACCCCGTGGCATGATTTGCCAATGCCTTTTATCGAGGCCGCCGAGCTGGGCACACGCAAGGTAATTACCGATCATTCCACAATTGGTTTGGTAATATTAAGCGATGGCAGCATTGGCGATATCGAGCGTCAAAACTTTTTAAGTGCCGAGCAAAGGGTTATTGATGAATTGCAAGCCTTGGGCAAACCTTATGTAATCATCTTAAATAGCCTAAACCCCGAAAGCGAACAAACCCAGGCTTTAGCCGAGCAATTGGCGGCCGATTATGGGGTAACGGTAATCCCGGCCAATGCGGCTAAGCTAAGTTATGATGATTTGCTAATCATTTTAAATGCGGCTCTTTATGAATTCCCGGTTAGCGAGGTTAATATTAATTTACCGCGTTGGATTGAAGAATTACCAAGCAATCACTGGCTAAGACGGCGCTTAGAAGCGGCGGTAAACGATACGGTTGGTGATGTAAAAAAAGTACGAGATTTAGAAAAATTACTTGATGCCTTAAATATTGAAGATATTACCGAGGAAGTGGCTTTAACCGATATGGCATTGGGTAGCGGTATTGCAGCTATCGGGCTTAAAGTGGCCGAGGATTTATTTTATCGCATCTTAAGCGAGCTGGTTGGCGAAAATATTGATGGCGAGCATCATATTATGCAATTAATGCATAAATTTAGCCAAGGCTGGAAGGAATGGGATAAAATGGCCGAGGCGATGAATGAGGTAAATGATAATGGTTATGGAGTGGTATCGCCACGCATGGAGGAGATTTACTTAGAAGAGCCTGAGCTAATTAAGCAGGGAGGGCATTTTGGGGTAAGATTGAAAGCCAGTGCGCCGAGCTATCATATTATTCGGGCAAATATTACTACCGAGATTACGCCGTTAATTGGCTCGGAAAAGCAATGTGAGGACTTGGTACGTTATATATTAAACGAGTTTGAGGACGATCCGCAAAAAATTTGGAATACTAATGTTTTTGGCAAATCGCTATCGGATTTGGTGTCGGAAGGTATATCCGGCAAACTGTATAAAATGCCCGAAAATGTACAAGAAAAACTACAAGAAACATTGCAAAAAATAGTTAATGATTCCGGCGGTGGCATTGTTTGTATAATTATTTAATAAAACGGATAATTATTAAAAATTAATAAAAAAATATTGATTGAAAGGTAAATTGTGGGGGGGGATATTTGCGGCAGTCCTTAGCAAAAAGTTTTAATCAATTTTTTGACAAAAAATTGCGGGGGTATTGGGGGCAGCGCCCCCAAGGTCTTGGAAGGAAGTTATTGAGGGAAG
>CAYJBP010000169.1:0-2156 GCA_964368605.1 uncultured Peptococcaceae bacterium
TAAGCACGCACCCATAATCCGAACCACTCAACAAAAAAAGGCTGCAATAATTGCAGCCTTTTTTATATTGTCTTAAACCCTATTCACCGATAAACCACAAACAACATATAATAAGACGAGGTCTTTTAAGAAAGGAGTTTTTTATGATCTATTTAGATAATGCAGCCGGTAGCTGGCCTAAGCCCGATACAGTACCGCCGGCTATGGCCAATGCCTTAATCGAATATGGGGCTAATCCCGGCCGAGGTTCTTATCGGATGAGCCTTGATACCTCACGTATGGTTTTTAGGATGCGTAATCGCTTGGCCGAACTTTTTAATTGCCCGGCCCCGGAGCGCCTAATTTTTACCGCCGGCGCTACCGAAAGCTTAAATATGGCCATCTTTGGCCTGATAAAGCCGAATAGTCATGTGATTATTTCCGGCCTGGAACATAATGCTTTATGGCGGCCATTGGCCTATTTGCAGGACAAAGGGCAAATAGAGCTAACTATAATTCGTCCCGAGCAAGGCGGCATCATTCAATCAAAGCAAATTGCGCAGGCTATAAAACCAAATACGGCTTTAATTGCCGTTATTCATGCCAGTAATGTTATTGGTTCGGTTAGCCCTATTGCCGATATCGGCCTAATTGCCAAGCAGCATCAAATACCCTTTTTGGTAGATGCCGCCCAATCGGCCGGGCTTTTAGATATTGATATTATCAAGATGAATATTTCGCTGCTGGCCTTTGCCGGGCATAAATGCCTATATGGGCCGCCCGGCATTGGTGGCCTTTATGTGGCCGAAGATTGCTATCTTAAGCCCATAATCTTTGGCGGCACCGGCAGCCTAAGCGAAAAATGGAAGCAACCCGAGTTTTACCCCGATCATCTGGAGGTTGGCAGCATTAATACCTGCGGCATTGCCGGCCTTAAAGCCGGCCTCGATTTTATCGAAAGCCGAGGCCGGGAGCAAATTTATCAGCAAACTATGGCCTTAAACAAGGCTTTTATCGAAAAAGCAAGCGATATATCGGGCCTTAATCTTTATTTACCCAAAACTAAGCAAACCGTACCGGTTACTGCTTTAAATGTAAAAAATATCGATAGTTTTGATGCCTCATTTATGCTGGATAATGATTTTGATATTGCCGTACGCTGCGGCCTGCATTGTGCGCCTTTGGCTCATCAAATGCTTGATACGGCAGTTAGCGGCACTTTACGTTTTTCCTTTGGCGCATTTAATACCATTTTGGATGTAGATAAAGCGATAATGGCCTTAGCCGCCATTGCCAAGCGTGGCCGTTATTAAAAAAAGGTGCTGTCGCTAAAAAGAGCGACAGCACCTTAAAGTTTTTTTGGTTCTTTTTTTACAAAAAAAGAACAGTCTTTTTACTAGCCGCCACCAAAAATATGGATAATTTCCACATCATCATTGTCGGCAATATTGGTATTTGGCCATAATTCGTCTTCGATAATATTACCGTTTATTTTAACAATAATATCATTAAATACAAAATTATTCTCAGCCATCAAACTGGCAACCGTCATCCCGGCTTGATATGGGTAGGCACGATGATTTAATTCTATCATATTGTCACCTAAAATTACATGTTTTCGTACTTGGCATATTTAGCATCGGTTGGCCAATAGCCTTCCTCTTTTAAATAGGGGCGCACGGTAGCTACCAGCTCGGGGCGATCCATGCCAATTTCGATTAGCTTTTCTAATTTAGGGATACCATTTGGTGTCCAGCCCCTTCTTAGATAAACCGCATCTACCAGCTTTTGATATTGATCTAAACGATAAGCCTTGATAATCTCCAGCTTCTCAGCTCGTGATTTACCTGCGGTATCGATGCCCAAAATCTCCTGCAATTGCTTATCATAACGCTCCTCGCGCGACATATACTCATGCTCGGTAATCGGGCCTAAAGAACGAATCGGCGGCATATCATGCTTGCGCTGACCACTGCCACGGCGTAATACAAAGATGCGCTGGAAGGTATAAACCCGCTCGCTTTGTACCACCATCGATGCCTCGTCCAGCCTGTTGCCGGTAACGCCTTCGTATACATCAAAATAATTACGAACATGGCCGGGAATTTTAGCCGGCTCGTCCTCGTATTTATTATCGGGTGGAGTAATATCATTCCAGGGAAGTTTGCATAAGCCCA
>CAYJBP010000170.1:0-2098 GCA_964368605.1 uncultured Peptococcaceae bacterium
TATAATACAAAAAAGAGCCATTACCAAGAGCCTAAATAGGCTAGGTAATAGCTCGTTTTTATGCTACCAAAACGGCAATCTGTGTCTGAGGTGCAGCTTACAGCTTGACTACATTAGCAGCTTGTGGGCCACGTGGACCATCTACTATCTCAAAATCCACCGATTGACCTTCGTCAAGAGTTTTGAAGCCATCACCTTGGATAGCGGAAAAATGGACGAATACATCCTCGCCACCTTCTCTTTCAATAAAACCAAAACCCTTCTCCGCATTGAACCATTTTACTTTGCCGTTCATTAAGTTACCTCCTAAAAATTAATCAGCTTGCTTATTATAGCACACCTAATTAAGGATTACAACACTTATATAAAAAAATTTAAATAAACCTAACATTTTTACAAAATTTACTAATATTTTAGCAAATTTAAAAAAATATCTTGCAATTATTCATTAATATATGTATAATGCAATTACCTGTAGTTGTGCATTACCTTTCTCAGTTTCCCTTTTTATTTAGATGAAAAAGGATCCGCATGCTCTAGGAAATTGACTAAGGAGGACAATCCCATGAGTTTTGAAGACAGAACACTAGGATGCAAAGAGTGTGGTGTAGAATTCGCTTTTTCTGCTTCCGAGCAGGAATTTTATGCCGAAAAAGGCTTTCAAAACGATCCGGCCCGTTGCCCCGATTGCCGTGCTGCCCGTAAGCGTCAGCGCAATAATGATCGGGAAATGTTTGCGGTTACCTGTGCCGATTGTGGCGTAGATACCCAAGTGCCTTTTAGGCCCACCGAGGATCGCCCGGTTTTTTGCCGTGATTGCTATCAAAAGCAGCGCGAAGCCGCTTATTAAATATACCTACATTTGGGGGGGTATAGTTTAATATCAAAAAGAGCTATGGTTAAATTCATAGCTCTTTTTTGATGCCTATTTTAATTGCCGCAATGCCTATATAAACAATTCAAACAAATTATAAAAATATTATTTTTTTGGATACAAACAAAAGGATTTACTTTTTAAGCGCAGAACTATTAATTATATCACTAAATATTTTATAGAAAGAGGTTTTTAATAATGGGAGAATGTAAAGGTCGTATTGTTATTGCTTTAGGCGGCAATGCCTTGCAAGAAGCTAAAGGTGCTGCTACCGCTCAAGCCCAGTTGGATGTAGTTAAAAAAACTTGTGGTTTTATTGGCCAAATTGTTAAAGAAAACTACGAAATCGCCATTGTGCATGGTAATGGCCCCCAAGTTGGCCGTATTGTTTTGGCTAGCGAGCATGCCAAAGATGTAACCCCTGCTATGCCCTTTGATGTTTGTGGTGCAATGAGCCAAGGCTATATCGGTTATCATATTCAGCAAGCTATGGGCGAAACTTTGCGTGATATCGGCAAAGCCCATATTCCGGTTGTTACTCTTGTAACCCAAATGATTGTTGATAAAGATGATCCCGGCTTTAAAAACCCAACCAAACCGATTGGCCCCTTTTATGAAGAAGCCGAAGCCAAGGCCATTGCAGCCGAAACCGGCTATACCATGAAAGAAGATAGCGGCCGTGGTTATCGCCGAGTAGTAGCCTCGCCGATTCCTACTACCATTGTGGAAGCCGATACTATTAATCGTCTTTGGGATAGCTCTATTGTTATCGCTTGCGGCGGTGGCGGCATCCCGGTTATCCAAAAGGAAGATGGCAATTTAGAGGGTGTAGCTGCGGTTATCGATAAAGATTTTGCTGCAGAATTATTAGCCGAGCAAGTAGAGGCCGATACTTTGGTTATTTTAACCGAGGTAGAGCAAGTGGCCTTAAACTTTAATAAGCCGGATCAAAAGAATTTGGCTCATATTACCGTAGCCGAAGCCGAGCAATATGTAGCCGAAGGCCATTTTGCTCCCGGCAGCATGTTGCCTAAGGTTCAAGCAGCTATTAAGTTTGCTAAAACCGGCAAAGGCCGCAAGGCAATTATTACCTCTCTTTATAAGGCTGTTAATGCTTTAGAGGGGCAAACAGGCACTTTAATTACCTTAGATAAATAAATTGCTTTTGTTTTAGAGGCTGTCATTTATGACAGCCTCTTTTTTTATTTGATTGCTTTTGCTTTT
>CAYJBP010000171.1:0-2048 GCA_964368605.1 uncultured Peptococcaceae bacterium
CGCCTTAAGCTAAGCTTAAAGCGCGAAATTGCCTGGCGGCGCTGCCGCCTGGTACGCCCGATAGGAATCGAACCTACGCTCCCGGCTCCGGAGGCCAGTGCTCTATCCACTGAGCTACGGGCGCATAATATATTATTTTATTATATTTTAGTCTAATTGTCAAATCTTATTTTCAATTTTGGCTTGTTTTTTCGCTATTAAGGGCAATAATAAGCTTTTTCTTAATATATACTAATCTTTCTAAGCCAGTAATCAGCTCATAAAATGCCTCCCTTTACTTGCTTGTAATTAGAATTTTTTTTTCTAAGCAACTTATTTTATTTTTAAGACAATAAATACCTAAATCCTAGCATACATATATAATTTATATGCAAATATTAGATCATAAAGCTAATTTAATGATATAGTTATTGCAAAAAATCTGCGCAACTATTAAAAATTGGCTGTTTTTGCATCCATTGTGCTATTTTCTGTGTTTTGCTTAAATTGTGTAAAAACTTTTAATATTTGTATTAGATTGCATTATACGCAACTTTATGGTATCTTTACTATAGAGCATTTTTATTTATTGCTTATTATAAGTTATCAGAGAGGGGTTGAACATATGAATTTAACTAAAATTGATCATATCGGTATCGCTGTTAAAGATATCGATGAGGCCGCCAAGTTTTGGGAAGGCGTTTTGGGCCTAAAAATTACCGAGCGCGAAGAGGTTGCCGAGCAAAAAGTTATTACTGCTTTTATTCCTACCGGTGATAGCGAGATTGAACTTTTGCAAGCCACTTCCGAGGATAGCCCAATTGCTAAGTTTATCGAAAACAAAGGCGAAGGCATTCAGCATATTGCCCTTAAAGTGGACGATATCGAGGCAGCCTTGGCCGAACTTAAAGCCCAAGATTTCCGTTTAATTGATCAATGCCCACGTAAAGGGGCAGGTGGTGCTAAAATTGCCTTTTTGCACCCTAAAGCTACCGGTGGTGTTTTGCTGGAATTGTGCCAAAGAGATTAATAAGCACATTAGGAGGTATACAGATGTCAAGAGAAGCAAAGTTGGAAAAACTAGCGGCCAAGCGTGAAGAAGTTCTGCTTGGTGGCGGAGTAAAGAGGATTGAAAAACAACATGCCGGCGGTAAAATGACGGCCAGAGAAAGAATTGCCTCTTTGCTTGATGAGGGCAGCTTTGTCGAGTTGGATCAGTTTGTTACTCATCGTGGTACGGAATTTGGTATGGCAGGCACCGTTGCCCCGGGCGAAGGTGTTGTTACCGGCTATGGTAGTATTGATGGCCGCTTAACTTATGTTTTCTCCCAAGATTTCACCGTTTTAGGTGGCTCTTTAGGCGAAATGCATGCTGCCAAAATCTGTAAGGTTATGGATTTAGCTGCTAAGGTTGGTGCCCCTATCATCGGCATCAATGATAGCGGTGGTGCTCGTATTCAAGAGGGTGTTGATGCTCTAAACGGTTATGGCGAAATTTTTAAGCGTAATACCTTAGCTTCCGGGGTTATCCCACAGCTATCGGTTATCATGGGCCCTTGTGCCGGTGGTGCTGTTTATTCGCCTGCTTTAACCGATTTTGTCTTTATGGTTGATAAAGCCAATATGTTTATCACCGGCCCCCAAGTTATTAAATCGGTTACCGGTGAAGATGTAAGCGCCGAGGCCTTAGGCGGCGCAATGACTCATAATCGCAAAAGCGGTAATGCCCATTTTTATGCTGCCAGCGAGGCCGAATGTATTGGCCAAATCAAAAAATTGATGAGCTATTTGCCAATCAATAATTTAGAAGGTACACCTGTTTTTGCCTGCAATGATCCGGCCGAGCGCATGGACGAAATACTCCATAGTGTTGTGCCCGATGATCCCAATAAAGCCTATGATATGCATCAAGTTATCGAGGCTATTGCCGATGAGCATGATTTCTTTGAAATTCAGCCTCATTATGCTACTAATATCCTAATTGGTTTTATTCGCCTAAACGGCATGAGTGTTGGTATTATTGCCAATCAGCCTAAGGCTATGGCCGGCTGCTTGGATATCGATTGCTC
>CAYJBP010000172.1:0-2038 GCA_964368605.1 uncultured Peptococcaceae bacterium
ACATTTTGAATAAACATGGCCAAACGCTCGATACCATAGGTTATTTCGCCGCAAACCGGCTTGCAATCTAGGCCGCAGCATTGCTGAAAATAGGTAAACTGGGTAACTTCCATGCCATCCAGCCAAACCTCCCAGCCTAATCCCCAGGCGCCTAAGGTGGGGCTTTCCCAATTATCCTCTACAAAACGGATATCATGGGCCAAAGGGTCGATGCCAAGCAAGGCCAGCGATTGTAAATACAATTCCTGAATATTAGGCGGCGAAGGCTTTAGCAAAACCTGATATTGATAATAATGCTGCAAGCGATTGGGATTTTCGCCATAGCGGCCATCGGTAGGGCGGCGAGAAGGCTCTACATAGGCCACATTCCAAGGCTCGGGGCCTAGGGCTCGCAAGGTTGTGGCCGGATTCATGGTGCCGGCACCTTTTTCGGTATCATAAGGCTGCAAAACTATGCAATCATGCTCGCCCCAAAACTGGTTTAACTTAGCAATAATTTCCTGAAAATTCATTTACTATAGCCTCCTTAAAATGTAGTTAATTAAATTTTTAATGTTATAATTGTAACAAATATTGATTAAAGTGTCAAATAAATAATCCAATGCTTGTATTGTTAATAAGATGGTGTTATAATTAAAATAACTATGAAGTTGAATTTAATTTGAAAGGCGGCAACTATAGTGGCAAGCCCAGAAAATATTCAGCCCAAATTAATCGATCATCGTTTTAATATCCAAAGCTACGAACAATATTGCATAGATTTTAAAACAAAAAAATTCAATAAAATGTGCATGACCGAAGTTATTAATGCTGATATGATGATAGCAACTTTTGGCGAAGATGATTATGTTCGCACCTGCAGCGAGGTTTTGACCATGGGCAATATGGCTTATCAGCAAATGGGTATAGGTCATTTAGTGCATGTTTATGTACATAGCTATAAAACTTTTATGGCGGTTGCCAATGATGACATGCCCGACCAGGATTTTTTAAATCTGATGAAAGTAAATCATCAGCAATACGAGTTAGTTTCTTCCCGTAAAACCGGTATGGGTGGTATATCGCGTTTTGTGGTGGCTTTTGGTGATGATTTAATCGATCATTGCAAAAGTGCGCTTTATGTTAATCGTGATAGGCAGAATAACTTTATTGTGGCTGCGGATGAAAAAGAGCGTTTAGCTGCCGAAACCGAGGAATCTTTAAGGATATTTGAGCTTTTGCAATATGCGATTGAAAATGATAAGGTTATTCCTTTTTATCAAGGGATTTATGATAATAATGAAAATAAGATAACTAAATATGAAGCCTTAATGCGCATTTATGACCAAGAAGGTAATTTATGCCTGCCTGGTACTTTTTTGGATATATCCAAGCAGCTAAAGATGTATTTGCCTTTAAGTAAAATAATGATTGATAAATCATTAAAGGATTTTGAAAATTGCGATGCCGTATTGGATATCAATATTACTTTATATGATATTCAATCGGATGAGTTTAAGGATTGGTTTTTGCAAAGGATTAAGCAGCATCCTCGCCCTCAGAATATTACTATTGAATTTGTTGAATCCGAAAACTATAATAAAAATGAGCAATTAATAGAGTTTTTGGAGGCTGCAAGGGAGCTGGGCTGCAAAATAGCCGTCGATGATTTTGGGGTAGGCTTTGCTACCTATACATCTATTGTATCTTTAAAGCCGGATATTATTAAGATTGATGGTGATATTATCCGCAATATTCATAAAGGCGAAAATGCGATTATTGTTAATTCGATTTGCTATATGGCCAAGCTAATCGGTTCGGCGGTGGTAGCCGAATTTGTGTCCGACCGGGATATACAAAATGCAATTTTAGATAATAATATTGAGTTTTCGCAAGGGTTTTATCTGGCTAAGCCTCTTCCTTTTGAGCAATTAGGTTGTTAAGGCTAATTAATATTTTTTATAAAGCTATTTTGCAGGCTGCTAAAAACATGTTTTTGGCAGCCTGATTTTTTGTTTTTAGGCGCTAAAAAATTGGCAGCTTGGCGCAAAACTGTTTT
>CAYJBP010000173.1:0-2023 GCA_964368605.1 uncultured Peptococcaceae bacterium
ATTAAGACCTTTACCTTTTTGTAAAAAGGTAAAACCAAAAACTTTTAGAATATTAAGAGGCTGTTGCATTTGCAACAGCCTCCTTTTTCCTATCTTACTCAATTTCAATAGCAGAAAAAACCCAAGTACGTAAATAATCTACCTTAATATTTGCCGAGCAATAGGGGCAAATCGATTGCCCTTCACCACTAATAGGAGCACCACAATTAGGGCATGATTTACTGGCCGTAGCCTCAAGATCAAAATTAGCCTCATCCAAACGGTATACCCATTTCATGGTTGCCCTTTTTTGTTGCTTCTGCTCTTGCCCTGCCTTTTGCTCCATATATTCATAAGCTACCTGAAACTCAATCGCCGCCGTTGCCGCAGTCTTACGATAACTGCGTAAAGCCTGCTTATGTACTTTTATAGCACCAATATCTATCCCTGCTGCCCGCTTTTGCTCAATTTGCTCTGCCAATTGGGCATTTAGGGTATCAATATCGGCAAACTTGGCCAAATCTTCATTTTGTAAGGCCCGATAATACTCGTATAAAGCATCATTATTGCGGCTTTTTAATTCGGCTAAAGATAATTCGGGAAAATCCTCGGCCAAACGTGGGGCGGCTAAACTTTCCATACCGCTTACCGATTTAGGGCTATTTTCTACCAAAAATTCACGGGCATTTATCCCTTCAATTAAATCATCGGTATCAAAAAGCAAATTAGAAACCTGGCTTACTTTACGCTTAATCTTAAAATAAACTATTAAACCCAAAATTAAGCAAATTATAAATATAACAGCGATTAAAATGGTTAAACTAATCATTATAATCCTCTCCAACAAATAAGATATTAGCTGCGATTATACACCCAGGCCGCAAATAATACCGTGGCCGGCACCGCCAAAAGAATACCGATACTGCCCACAATAGCCTGAATAATCTCCACCACAATCATCTCGAAGTTTAAAATGGTTAGCAATTGACGATTATAGGCGGTAAATAATAATACCACCGCCAAAGAGCTACCAATATAAGCCAAGATTAAGGTATTAGTCATCGTACCGATGGCATCTTTACCAATATTCATGCCCGAATTAACCATGCGGCCAAAAGTTTTATCCTTCATCTCGGTGGATAGCTCATGCATCGACGAGGCTATCGACATCGCCACATCCATAATCGCCCCCAAAGAGCCGATTAAGATGCCGCCCCAAACTACCGCCCTTAAATCAATACTAATATCATCTTCCAATAAGGTTAAATAAACATATTCCTGATCAATTACCCCGGTAACTTCCAAGGCTTGATTAATGATTAAGGCCAGTACACCGGCAATAAGGACGCCGCCGCAATTGCCCACAACCGCACATAAAGTTTTTTTATTAAAACCATTTAAAATTACCAGGCTAAACAGAATAATAAAAACAGTAGTAACCAAAGTAAGCAGATAAATATTATACCCTTTTAAAATAGCAGGCACATAAACCAGAAAAATGGCAGCTATGGTAATCGCCAAAGAGGCTATCGTGGCCAAACCCTTTAAGCGGCCGATAATTAAAATTAATACCAAAAATACAATAATGATACTAATTAGGCCGCCCATGCGGTTTGTGGAGATAAAATACCAGCTATTATCATCGATACCGTCATCAATTACATCTTCATTGGAAACCAAAATTTGCTCGCCGACTGCAACCGGCTGCGGCACAGGAAAAACCATTTCATTAATCGATTGCCTTACCTCTACCTGGCTGCCGGCCTCATCGCCCGATTTAATCGTGGCCAAGAAGATAATTTCCGTCATATTAAAACCGGGCGCATATTCATCCACCTGGGTGCTTAATACTTCGTCTACTGTGGCTGTAATCGGTTCCACATCAATATTATCGTCGGCCGAATAATCAACAATAAATACCCCTGCCGCTATAATAACAGCTGCCAAAGCAGTTAAAATCAAAATTTGCAATAATCGCTTAGAAATTTTGTTCGCCATTATTTTTTCCTCTTGGTTTTTTAGACCTGGGCTTTAGCTTATCTTT
>CAYJBP010000174.1:0-2019 GCA_964368605.1 uncultured Peptococcaceae bacterium
CTTAAACAACGGCTATAAAGATATAAATCACAGATATCTTCCATTCCTTATATAGCAAAAAATATACCGAATAAATTGCAATTTATAAAAAATAAGAAATATATTAGCTAAAATTAGTTAATAGCATAGTTTTCTATAATTGTAACATTATCTAGACTTTGATATAATAATATCTGTAAAAACATCTGCTTTTAGCACTATTCAATTTATTAAGATGATGTTTTAAAAGCAAAAGTTCAGCTAACTGATCAATATGATGAATTATAGCCAAAGTCATTTGTACATAAGGAGGGTTATTATGGTTAACTGCATTCAATGCGGGAATGAATTAAATCCTGATGCCAAATTTTGCAATAATTGCGGCACTCCTAAAGCGGATGCCGCCGCCTCACAACAAGGGCAATGGGCATCACCCAAAACGGCTGCCCCGCAGCCTGCCGCGCAAGGGGGCAGCTATAATGCTGCATCAACTGCAAATCCCAGTCAAAATCAGCAAGAGCAATCATTCGGGCAGTCCTATACTGCGTCCGAGCAGACTCAATCCTATGCTGCGCCCAATCACGCTCAGTTCTATGCTCCGCCTCAGCAGGCAAATCAATATGCTGCAAATAATTTTTCGGCATCGCCTAAATCAAAAGGCAAAAAACCATTTATTTTTATTGGCATTGGCCTAGTAGCAGTTATCGCGATTGTTCTGGCAATAACTCTGTCTTCCGGCTCTTCCGAGGATGCCCCGCATATAGGTTTGTGGAAAGCAACCCAGCTTAGTATGGGCGGTATGTCTTTTACCCCCGATGATATGTTTTCCGGCGGCATTAGCCTGGATTTGCAAGGCGGCGATGATTGCGTATTTATCTTCGACGGCGAAAACATTGATGCTAGCTATGAAATCGATGGTGCTAATTTTACTTTAATGCAAGCCGGCAGCAAATTTCCCGGTACCATCGCTGTCAATACCATCACTATTACTAATATTTTGAATATGGGTATGGATATTGTATTTACTAAAGAGGGGGCAACTGTAGCTGCCGTAACAGACGGCACAACTGATATATCAACTACTCCCGATACTGTTCCTGATACCGCCCCCGCTACCAATGGCGCAGCAGATACCAATGCCGGCGATAGCGCAGCGCCTGCACCATCGGGCTTTGTGGCTCCCGGTTATGGCTCTGAGCAAACCGTAGCCAGCGAAACATTGGATTTTCCTTCGGCTTGGTATGGTACGGTTACTATTAGCGATTATGTTGGCAATAATGATATCTCGGGCGAGTACGAGGCCTGGGCTTATCTTGAAGCGGACGAAGTTGGCAGCTTTTTTGAAATGTATGTGGATGGCCCTGCCGATAGCGAAAATCGTTGGTCTTTGATGTCCTTTAATGTGGATGTTCATGATTATACATTCTTCCCGATCGAGGATGATTATGATTGGCTATACGGTGATGCTCCTTATGTAGAAGAGGGCGAAAACTGGTTAATTCCGACGATGTTAAACGGCACATTGCAGGCTCATTATAAGTATAGTCATAATGGCGAAAGCTTTACTATCGATTATAATATAGCGAAAATTGCCGGTGATACTTCGGCAAATGCCGCCCCTGCCCCTACTCCGGAAGCCAATGTTGAGGCCGAGGCCGCTCCAGAGCCCGAGGCTGCTCCCGAGCCTGCTCCCGAGCCGATTGCAGCAGATGTTCCTAAGTTAACAAGTACGGAATTAAGAATAGCTTATGATGCTATGGAGGCTGTTTCGCTATTTGATTTGCGCGACCTTAGCTTGCAAGAGATTACCGATCAATATTTCTTCGGGGTAGCGCCGGAGCTATATGAAGAAATGGAGGCATATACCCGTTATGTATGGTATGCTAAAGAGGAAGATACCATCAGAATATATTTAACCTATAAGCCCGATGAGGATACGGGCGTAATGGAATTAAGCAGTTATTCGCATAATAATTTGCCCTAAGCATGATTCTAAAAGTGGATGTAGCAATTATTCTTTTTGCTACATCCACTTTTTTT